>JAYEHA010000270.1:0-11897 GCA_034659335.1 Bacillota bacterium | reverse complement strand
AAATATGTTTTTTGATTATATTCTACTTTTTCTGTAAATCTTAGATAATTTGATACTATTTCTGCCATTTCTTCTCTTGTTATTTCTCTTGAGTAATCTGTAAATTGATTATCTTCTATTAAATATTCCTCTTTTGCTTTTTCTATATATGGTGTTGACCATTTTATATTAGGTTGACTTGCATATTTTATTCCATCTCCTTTAAGTATTAATGCTATAAATTCTTCTACTGTCAGTTTGTTATTTGGTCTAAATGTTCCATCTGGATATCCATCTATTATTTTTTTTGCTGGATTTGTTACATATTCTAAGTTTTCTGTATACCATTCATCACCTTTTACATCGCTAAAGTTTGATGCAAAAACAGATGTACTTCCTAAGATTAATATCACTGTTAAAATAATTATTGTTTTTTTCATATCGTCTCCTATTTTATTATTTTCATAATTTTCAGACTCTTTTTAATTGTATCATTTTAAACTTTGATATGCTATTTTTTGTATAAAAAAATCAACTATTTCTTATTTACCTTAGTTGATTTTTTCATTGTTTTTGTTTTTTTATTAATTCTTTACTATAACTTTACAAATTACATGTTTTCTTCCTAAAGTAATAATAACCATTTTCTTTAAAATAAGTTTTGAATCATTAATTATATTTCTATCTTCCATATAGTTTTCAAGCTGTACTTCTGCACCTTTAATTGTTTCTTCAATTAATTCTTTATTTAATTTAATTAAACTTTCTTTTGTTTCAGTTTGAATATCATCTCTTTTAAGTTTATTCATTTTTAAATGCTTAAATTCAATCATATATCTATATTTAATGGCTTCTTTATATAGTACATCTTCTCTTAAATAAAGATCAGTATATCCATCTTTAGCTTCTCTTTCACTTTGAATTAAATACAATCTGTCTGTATTTAAAAGTGTAATAAATATACCTTTGCTTGTTTCTTCTGTATGATGTGCTAAATCTCTATTTGACAACTTGTTAAGTGCTCTTTCGTATATATCCATTATTTGCGTTAAATCTGCAACTTGCCTCATTTTAATCATTGCTTCTTTTAATTCTTCGTAACCAACATTTATAGAAATTTTAAAGACTTTTGTTATATATTCCCAGTATATTTTATCTATTGTGTAATTAGGAATTTTAAGTATTACTGCATCTTCTTGTTGTTCTTTTATTGTTACTAGTCCTAAATAGAATAAAAGTGATTTAATATTTGTATTAACATCTATTCCATTATGCATATCTTCAAGGTTAAATCTATCTTTTAAGATAATCGGTCCTATTTCACGTTTTTCTATTATCTCTAACATATCTTCCTCTGTTATAAAGTTCCTTGCTATATTTCTTATTTTTCCATAATCTGTTATTACATTTCTGTCTATTAAATTTCTTGGATATTTTTTATTTGCAAATATGTTTTTAACTATATATAAAACCATATCTGTATTATATACAGTATTTTTAGTGTCTTCACTAAATTTATATCCATTTGCATATGTTTTAAGCGTTCTTTTAAGTTCTTCTATTTCTACTATTTTCTCTAATTTATAATAATCTATTATTTCTTTTACTTCTTTTTCTGTAAATCCTAACATTGAATTAAAATTTTCATCTAAACTTGCATTAGTAAACATATTTGCTCCACTTGTTACATCATCTAACATTATTGGTGTTACTCCTGTTACAAATACTTTAGTTAATACACCTTTTTCAGTTCCTTCTTTTATTGCTTTAAAAAATGTTCTTATATATCCTTCTCCATGTAGTATTTCTTTATATAGTTCTTGATTTCCGTGCATTAAGTTATTTGCAAAGTTATCATATTCATCTATTAGAAGCATTACTTCTAATTTTTTACTATTTGACATCAGGTTTATATCTTCAATCTTAGTAGAAATGTAAGTCAATGCACCTATAGCTGTATTATCTTCGTTAGGCAATTGTTCGATTTTTAAAATTTTATTATATCTCCATATAAATGACCTTATACTTAATACGACATTTTCATCAAAACTTCTAATAAGACCATTTTTTCCACCTTCACTTGTTACAGATGAAAAATTAAGCTTTAAGATTAAATACTTATTAGCTTTTTCTGTTTTATTTTCTTCTTTTCCTACATAAAATTTACCAAAATATTTTTCAAAGTTATTTTTCTCATTTATATCATAATAAGTACTCATCATAGATAAAAGTAGGCTCTTTCCAAATCGTCTTGGTCTAATAAAAAATATATTTCTATCTTTATCTTCTATTTTTTTAAGATACATCGTTTTATCTACATAATACATATTTGAATCAATTATATGTTTGAAATTTGCTACTCCATATGGAATTTTTTTCATACGCCACACCTCCAACTATTACTTAAATATAGTATATCAGAGCATTTCCACTCCGTCAATTGAACGTTCGGTAATCATCACTTTTCTTTTCAGATGGACTGAAAAATATTATATCCCCATATTCAAAGTTAAATATCTTTTCTTCTCCAATTAGTGCTTTAGCTATTATTAATGGTATAGGTTTTGTTCCAATATTACTTAAAGACAAACAAAAACAATTAATACCATTATATTAGCAAAATATAACACATCAACGAATAGTTATTTCCAAATTCGCAGAAGATATTTTATTAGAATTCGATATTATTGATGCTTATAATTTATATGGTGGTGAGCGATATGTTCCTAACTCTTTTATACTAATTAATAATTTTGACAATTAATGTGTCTTGTGATATTATCATATCGATAGATTTAAATGTATCGATATGAAAGGAATTTAAATGGATAAAATTAAAATATTTAAAGCACTATCTAATGATAGTCGAGTAAAAATTATTAATTTGTTAGATAATAATAATTTATGTGCATGTAAAATTATTGAGAATCTTAATTTAACTCAATCTACTATTTCTCATCATATGAAAATTTTAGAAGATGCTAAATTAATTAATAGTATAAAAGTCGGTAAATGGCGCCATTATTCAATTAATAGTGTAACTTTTAAGGAGTTAGAAATTTATTTTTCTAGAATTGAAGAAAATAAATTTATTATTGAGGGTTGTAATTGTGATTAAATTAATTGATTATTTAGTTTATGACTTAATAAATTTAAACCCGGATACTAATTTAGGAAGTAGTGTTCACTTTTTTATCTATGATACTTTAAAAATTATTATTCTTCTAAGTGTTATGATCTTTTTAATATCAATGGTTAGAAGCTTTTTCCCAGCTGAAAAAGTTAAGGAAACATTAAATAAATTTCATAGTTCAATTGCATATATTATTGCTGCTTGTTTAGGTGTTGTTTCACCCTTTTGTTCTTGTTCAACAGTTCCAATTTTTATAGGATTTGTTGAATCTGGAATTCCATTAGGTGTTACATTTACTTTTTTAATAACTTCACCAATAGTAAATGAAATAGCAATCGGATTTTTATTTTTAACTTTTGGTTTAAAAATTGCTGTAATATATACTATTTCTGGAATGCTTATAGGTATTGTTTCAGGATATATTATTTCAAAATTACATTTAGATCATTTAGTTGAAGAATATATTTATGAAATGCAAGCAAAAGAAATATATATACAAAAAAGAAATTTTAAAGATAGAATTGATTTTTCAATAGGTGAAGTTAAAGCTATCGTTTTAAGAGTATGGAAATTTGTAGTTATTGGTATTTCATTAGGTGCTCTTATACATGGATTTGTACCAGATAATTTTTTAGCTACTTACGCTGGAAAAGATAATCCATTTGCAGTATTTGTTAGTGTAGCAGCTGGAATTCCTATGTATTCAAATGCTGTAGGAGTTATACCTATTATTGAAGCATTAATTAATAAAGGTGTTGGTGTTGGAACAGGTCTTGCTTTTATGATGAGTGTAGTTGCTTTATCGTTACCTGAAATGATTTTACTAAAGCAAGTTATTAAACCAAAATTAATAGCAATTTTTGTTTCCATAACAGGAACATCTATTTTATTAGTTAGTTATTTGTTTAATTATATTATTTAATGGGAGGTTATATGAAAATCGCTTTTGTATGTGTTCACAATTCATGTCGTTCTCAAATGGCAGAAGGTTTAATGAAATATTTTAATAAAAATAAATCAGTTGAAATATATTCTGCTGGTACTGAGAAATATCCTAAAGTAAAAGAAAAAGCTGTTATTGTTATGGAATCTATAGGGATAGATATGTCACAATCTTATCCTAAATTGCTTGATGAAATTCCTGATAAACTTGATATTTTAATTACAATGGGCTGTAATGTATATTGTCCATATGTTGATAATAAATATTCTGAGGATTGGGGAATTGAAGATCCATCTGGTCTTAAAATTGAAGATTTTGAGATTGCTAGAGATATTATTAAAGAAAAAGTAATTAATTTGGTAAGTCGTATTGAAAAAGGGGAATTTAATGAATATTAAAATCTTAGGAACTGGCTGTTCAAAATGCGATAAATTATATAAAATGATAAATGAAATTATTAAGTCAGAAAAAATCGATGCAACTATTGAAAAAGTTTAAGATATGAAAGATATAATGAGTTATGGAATTATGGCAACACCTGGTTTAGTAATTGATAACAAAATAATATTTTCAGGTTCTTTACCATCAAAGAAAAAACTAATTAAAATATTAAAAAATAATTAAAAAAAGAAGGATTCCCTTCTTTTTTTAATTATTTTTTATCTAAATCAATTTTCCAGCTTGTAAGATATTTAGAATTTTTATCATTCTTTATTAATTTAAAATTACCAATATTTTCTATTTTTATTTCTTTATTTTTTAAAATTAATTTTGCACGTTTTTTTGTGATAGTTAATTTAAATTTTTTCCAAATAACATCATTTTTCCATAAAGCAAATTTACAATCATTGTTACTACAAAAATAATTTGATTTCACATCAATAACAGGTGAATTACAAATTGGACAATTACCTATTGTTTCTCCACTATAATTCTTTTTAATGTTTTTATTTAATGCTAATTTCAATTTTTCATTTACTTCAGTATTTTTTATTACTCCACTTACATATTTATGAACTTGATCCACATATTGATTACGTGTAAATTCACCTTTTCTAATTAATTTTAATTGCTGTTCCATTTTTTTAGTAAGTTCTACAGATTTAATTTTGTCATCTACTATTTCGGTAATTAAAATAATCCCTTTTTCTGTAGCAATAAAATCTTTTTTCTTATTAACAATATATTGTTTTTGTTTTAACTTTTCAATAATATCAGCTTGAGTAGCTGCTGTACCAAGATTATATTTTTTCATAGTTTTTATTATACTTTGTCCAGTATATCTTGGTTTTGGTTTAGTTTTTTTCTTTAATAAATTAATATTTGTTTTATCTATTTCTTTTTCTTCCACCCAATCAACAGGCAAATAATTTTCATTAGTTTTTGAATTAATTTTTTTCCATCCCAAATCTACATTTTGCGATGCTTTAGTATAAAAATCAAAACCTTCAAAGGTAATAAATACTTTAGTTAAATCATAAATATAATCACCCATATATTGTTCTAAAAATCTATTAGCAACTAAAGTGTAAATATTTTTTTCTTTAATATTTAGCGAATTTATATTTTTAAAAGTTGCTGTTGGTGTAATAGCTCTATGGCCATCAACTAATTTATCATTAAAATTTTTCTTATTAAAAACTAAATTATTGTTTTTAATTTCATTAACGACTTCATTATTTATTGTTTTAGAAATACCGTTTAATATTGTTGGTATTTCATTTATCATTGCTTTTTTTAAATATCTACTATCACTTCTTGGATATGATAATAATTTTCTTTTTTCATATAAATCTTGAGCAATGTTTAATGTGTCCTTAGGACTATATCCAAATTTTTTATTAGCTTCCTGCTGCAATGTTGATAAATCATAAAGTTTTGGGGCACTTTTCTTTTCTCTTTTCCGATCAATTTTTTCTATTTTACCTTTATTATTAGATTCTTTTAAATTTTTATAAATTTCTTTTCCTTTTTCTAAATCAAAAATTGAAGTGTTAGACACTTTTTTCTCAAAATAGAGTGTTGTTTTTTGATTTTCAAAAATTCCTTCAATTACATAATATTCTTTAGGTTCAAATTTATTAATTTCTAGTTCTCTGTCAACAATTAATTTTAAAGTTGGAGTTTGAACACGACCTACGCTATAGATATCAGGATATAATATACTATAAAGTCTAGAAAAATTAATTCCCATTGACCAATCAATAATAGATCTAGTTACGGCTTCTTCATAAATATTATTATAAGATTCTATAGATTTTCTTTCTTTGAAAGCTTTAACTAATTCACTTTTTTCTTTAGTATCAAACCACATTCTAGTAACATTTTTTTCTTTTGGAGGTCTAGAATAATAATAAATTAATCTAAAAATTAACTCCCCTTCTCTATCAGCGTCACAAGCATTTACTATCTCTAAAATATCATTACGATGAATCAAAGATTTTAATATATTAAATTGTTCATTTTTACCATTTGATACTTTATGTTTATATTTAGGTGGAATTAAAGGCAAATCCTTTAATATCCATTTTTTATATTTTTTATCATATTCATCAGGCATTAATAATTCTAGTATATGGCCAAATCCCCAAGTAAAAATATAATTTTCACCTTCTATATATCCTTTTTTAGTTTTAGTATTAGTACCAAAATATTTGGCTAATTCTTTTCCTACATCCGGTTTTTCTGCAATAAATAATGTTTTAGACATAAATCACCTACCTATCTTAGTATATATCAAACCTTAGTTCATTTCAATTAATTATTTGACATCTTTTTAACAAAAGAGTATAATCATTTCATAATTAAATACATCCGAGTCTATTTATTCTGTTAGATAAATTATCTATGAATTTTAGACCGATAGGGTTTATTTAGAAATGAATAAGCCTCCCAGTGTGGAAAGGAGTCGATATATATAATAACAACTGTTGTTTACTGTTATCTATTTTTCCTATAAATAGAAACAGTATTTTTTTTGATGAATATTATAATTAAAAAGGAGAAAAAAATGAAAAAGAACATTATACCTATTATTACGCTACTAATTATTATTACAATTTTATCTGGTTGCACTAGCAATATATCAACTACAGACAAAGAAGAAAATGAAAAAATATCATTATTGGTTTATTCTGGTGCTGGATTAAGACTTCCTATGGAAAAAATACAAGAAGTTTATGAAGAAAAAAACAATATTGAAATTCAATTCACTTTTGCTGGTTCAGCACATAACTTAGGTCAAATTGAATTAATTAATAAAGGTGATGTATATATTCCAGGTTCAAATTATTATTATGAGTCTGCTAATGAAAAAGGCTTATCTGATTATAAACAAGATGTGGCATATCATATTCCTGTAATTGCTGTACCAAAAGAAAACCCAGCTAATATAGAGAAATTAAGTGATTTATCTAATCCAAATACTAAAATAGTACTTGGAGATAAAAAAGCAACTGCTATAGGTAAATTAACTCAAAAAATTCTTAAAATTAATAATCTTACTGAAAGTATAGAAAGTAATATTGTTGCTAAAGCAGGTACTGTAAATGAATTAGTTGTTTATTTATCAATGAATCAAGCTGATGCAAGTATTATTTGGGAAGATAATGTTTTGGGTGTTGAAGAAGTAAAAATTATTCAAATTAAAAAAAATGAAAATATAATTAAAACAATTCCTGCTTGTACATTAAAATGTTCAGAAAATAAAAGCTGAAGCGTTTGTAAATTTTATTGCTTCTAATGAAGGCAAAGCAATATTCGAAGAATGTGGTTTTGAACCAATAGAGTCTAAAAAATAATGGATAATAATAATAAAAATAATATATCTAATAAAATATTTAATACTATAATATATATATTTATTGGTGCACTAGTTTTATTTATAATATCAGCACTTTCGATGGTATTAATAAAAGGTTTACCCAACTTATTTAATGCTCTTAAATCAAAAGAGATTCAATTTTCTTTAAAACTTAGTATTTATACTTCAATTATTTCTACAGTTATGTGTATATTCTTTGCTATACCAATATCATATGGATTAAGTCGATTTGATTTTAAGCTGAAACATTTAGTTAATACTATAATCGATATTCCTATTGCCCTTCCGCCTTTAGTATCGGGTGTAGCTTTATTATTATTATTTGGTAATACCGCCTTTGGGAATATGCTTGAAAATTTAGGATTAAATTTTGTCTTTGATATTAAAGGGATAATATTAGCACAATTTTTTATTAATATTCCATATATGATAAGAATTTTAAAATCTACAATTTCTGATATTGATCCTAAAATTGAATATGTATCTCGAACTTTAGGCTGTAATAAAATCCAAACTTTTTTTAAAATTACACTTCCACTTGCTAAAAGTGGTTTAACTGCTGGAATTATCATAACTTGGGCACGAGCTTTAGGTGAATTTGGTGCTGCTTTAATGATAGCAGGTGCAACTAGAATGAGGACAGAAACATTGCCAATTTCATTATTTTTAAATATGTCATGTGGTAATTTAAAGTATGCAATGGCGTCAGCAACTATATTAATCATTATTTCTATTTCTTCATTATTAGCTTTTGAACTTATTGGAAATAAAAATAATTATAATTATTAAGGAGGAAAATAGTGTTAAAAATTAATGATCTTTCTAAAAAACTAGGTAATTTTTCTTTAAAAGATATTAATATGGAAATTAAAAAAGGTGAATATTTAGTAATCCTTGGACCGACAGGAACTGGTAAAACCGTTATTCTAGAATTGATTGCAGGCAGATATCAACCAGATAAAGGATCTATAATTTTTAAAAATGAAAATTTATTAGATAAAAATATTGAAAATAGAAATATTGGATTTGTCTATCAAGATTATGTTTTATTTCCACATTTAACAGTAAAAGAAAATATAGAATTTGGTGCTAAAATAAAAAAAATTAATATAGAAGAAATTAATACAAAGCTTAAATATTTTGTTGATATTTTTAATATTAAACATCTTTTAGAACGTTTTCCAAACACCTTAAGTGGCGGAGAACAACAACGTGTTGCAATTGCACGCGCTTTAATTGTATCACCTGAATTATTTTTATTAGATGAACCTTTAAGTGCACTTGATCCACATACTAAAACAATGTTTCAAACATTGCTAAAGGAAATTCATATAGATATGAAAACAACAACAATTCATATAACTCATGATTTTAACGAAGCATTATACCTTGCAGATAAAATTGCTGTTGTAAATAATGGTGAAGTTGTACAATTTGGGACACCAAAAGAAATATTTGAGAAACCAAATTCATTATTTGTAGCCAATTTTATTGGTGCCAATAATGTTTTAAAAGATAATGTAGTTTAAAATAATAATATAATAATATATTTTGGAGGAAAAAAATATGGAAACAAATGATTTTTATAATCAACTAATAACAGCTTTTAATGTAGTAGTTGATAAACATAATTTAAGAAATGAAAATGTTGAAGTTTTTGGGAAAATACTTACCCCTGAAGAAGCTATTGGAAATCCAAAAAGAAAAAACTTCCCAATAGTTGTTGGCAAAGAAAAATTAATGGAAGCTACTTTTCGTGGTTCAATAGGTCAAGCTTTTACTGATATGCCAATTAATTTTTCTGGTACTATTGATTCAATACTTAATCTTGAATTAAATAATAATGGGAATAGAGCAATTTTTATATCTACACTTAATGCAGTAACAACTTTTTTAAAGTTATCTGATAAGAGTATTCATTGCAAGGATGATGAACCAGAAGAATGTTCAGAAGCATTAATTAATTACATCAAAAAAAATTATGATTCACCTAAAATTTCATTGATTGGTTTTCAACCTAGTATGTTGGAGAATTTAAGTAATCATTTTGAAATGAGAATAATAGATTTAGATAAGGAACATATTGGTAAAAAAGAATTCAACATTCTAATTGAAGATGGAAATATTGCTTTAGATGATATTTTACAATGGGGAGATTTAATTTTAGCTACTGGAAGCACAATTGTAAATGGTAGTATAACAAACTTAATTGATAATAAAAATATTTTATTTTATGGAACTACAATATGTGGAGCTGCTTCATTACTTAATATTCCTAGATTCTGTCATATGGCAAAATAATTAATAAAAAATAGTAAAAATAATAAAAAAATAAAAAAATAGTAAAAATAAAAACTTCCAAAGTTATAATTAACTTTAGAAGTTTTTAACTAGCTATTTAAAATTTTATATTAAATTATTTTATTTAGCTGTAAATATTGTATCTTCTGTTGCTGCTTCAATATCACTAAACCCAAATGATTTATTATTAATATCATTAAATGATGGTTTTTGTGGAATTCTAGGTTGAATACCAAACAATTTATTTAATACTTTTATTGTTTCAACTCTAGTAATTAATCTATCTGGCATAAATGATGTACCAGTATATGCACTCATCATTTCTTGTGCTGCTACTATTTCAATATCACTTTGAGCCGGATGACCTTCAATATCAGTAAATCCACTTGGAGTTGGTGTAAAGCTTTCTCCTACGAATTCATAATATCTTGCAATACTTGAAGCTAATTCTGCTCTTGTAATTAATCCATCAGGATTAAATGTATCATCAGCATATCCTACTAATATTTCTGTTTGTTTTAAAATATTAATAAATGGTGCATACCATGATGTAGATATAACATCTGTGTATTGAGGAATAGTTTTAGCTTGATAATTTAAGCTTAATAATCTTGCATACATTGTAGCAAGTTCTGCTCTTGTAAGAGGGCTAAATGATCTGAAATTTCCCTTTTCGTCACCAATTATATATCTATTAGAAGCGCCCAATGGAGTTTCGTCTTCAATAATTACTGCATTTACTTGAACTACTACTAAACCTTCATCTTCTTTACCTTTATATTCTATTGTATAATAGAATTTTGCGCTTCCTGCAAAATCAACATCTGGTGTAAATGTAACAGTACTACCACTCAATTTTACAGTTCCATTACTAGGTCTTTGTACTGATACAAAATTATTAGCATGACTATCATTACTCATAAGTACTGAAGTCTTCACTTTAACAGGTACATTCATATCTGTTGCTAAATAATCTTTAACAGCATTTGGTGAATATGTTTTTCTTGGTGTAACTTCGTTTTCATCATAAACTGCTAATAAGCAAGTATCATTAGATATTAATGTGTCAAAATCAAATGGATCTTGAAGACTAGTTTCAACTACATATTCATCATAATAATATTCTTCCTCATCACATTCAATCTCTTTCCAATGAGAGAATGTATATCCACTCTTAGAAGGATCTGTTGGTTCAGTTGCTTTTGTTCCTTCAAGTACAGTTTGACTACTTGGAACTGGTGAACCTTCATCGGCATCAAAATTTACTATATATTCTGGAATTTTATCATAAATAGCAATTAAATATAAATCATATTCTACTGGTAATTCAAAGTTATATCCAGTATAAACAGGCATTTCTGTAACGGAATAATCATAATCCCAATATTTAAATTCATAACCATCTTTTTCTGGATTAGGAACTGGTTTATCTACTGCTTGACCACTTAAAAGTGTTTCAGTAAATATAGCATCACCATTATCTGGATTAAAGTATACTGTAACCTCATCATTTTCTTCCCAAATAGCTTTTAAATGAGTATCATGATATATTGGTGTGTTAAAATTAAAACCAGGTCCAAAAATTAGTGCTCCATTTTCGACTTCTTGTTCTTCCCAATATTGGAAAGTACGTCCTGGCCATGTTGGCTCTTCAGGTTCATCTGCTGTTTCACCTTCTAAAACAGATTGAGTTCCTGGTACAGGTCCTGCTTCTCCAG
>JAYEHA010000269.1:0-11909 GCA_034659335.1 Bacillota bacterium | reverse complement strand
AATTCATTTAAATCTTTAACAAAAACTTGCATTTTTTTATGATTTTCATGTTCATCAATTAAAAACCAATCAAGCTCTTTCCATTCGTCCCATTCAATAAACTGACCAAATTCACCACCCATAAATAATAATTTTTTACCAGGATGTGTTATTAAATATGAAAATAACAATCTAAGATTTGCAAACTTTTGCCAATAATCACCTGGCATTTTATTAAGTAAAGATTTTTTACCATGTACTACTTCATCATGAGATAACGGTAAAATGAAATTTTCACTAAAACAATAAGCGATAGAAAATGTAATTAGATTTTGATGAAATTTACGATATATTGGATCAAGTTCCATATATTCTAAGATATCATTCATCCACCCCATATTCCATTTTAAATTAAACCCTAGTCCACCAGCATCTACAGGCGCAGTTACTAAAGGCCAAGCTGTTGATTCTTCAGCTATCATCATAATATTTTCGAAATTTTCAAACACTTTAGTATTAAGTTTTTTTGTAAATTCAACAGCATCATTATTTATAGTCCCATCATTTCTATAAAGCATCTGACTTACAGCATCAACTCTAATCCCATCAATATGGAAATAATCAAATAAAAACATAGCAGAAGAAATTAAAAATTGAGTAACTTCTGGTTTACTATAATCAAAATTCAATGTATCCCATTGATAATTTTCAGCATGATTTTTTAAAACAGGTTCAAATAATGGTGATCCATCAAATAATCTTAATCCGTGATCATCTTTACAAAAATGACATGGTACCCAATCAACAAGAATCCCAATTTTATTTTTATGAAGTTCATTAACTAAATTCATGAAATCCTTAGGTTCTCCATATCTACTAGTTATTGAAAAATAACCAGTTAATTGATATCCCCATGAACCATCAAATGGATGCTCATATAAAGGCATAAATTCAACATGAGTATAATTCATTTCTTTTAAGTAATTAATTAATTCAATTGTCAATTCTTTAAATGATAAGCCATCTTCACTATTCGTTTTTTTCCATGAAATAATATTCATTTCATAAATATTTAAAGGTTGATTATAAATATTTATTTTTTTTCTCTTATTAATCCATCTTGTATCAGTCCATTTATAACCATTTATATCATAAACTCTTGATGCAGTATTTGGTCGTACTTCAGAATAAAATGCATATGGATCAGATTTAACTATTTTATCCCCATTATAAGTAGTAATCTCATACTTATAATTTTCAAGTTCATCAATATCAGAAATAAAAATATTATAGAGCCCACTCTCTTCAAATCTTTCTAAAGGATAACCTTGCCAATCATTAAAATCTCCTACGATAGAAACTGACTTAGCATGTGGTGCCCAAAGTATAAATCTATAACCATCGAGATTATCATATTCATATTTATGACATCCTAAAAAATCATAACTTTTATAATATTCTCCTCTATGAAAAAGAAAAATATCAGTTTTAAAATTTTCTTTTTTTAAATATCTAAGCTCCATTAGCACTCCCTTCCACCTCTATATTCATTATATTAAATTATGATGTATTTTTATACATAATTATAATTATTTATATATATCTCCAGCTAATTTTCTTAATTTTTCAATATCTAATATTTCTATTTTATTTTTATTTTTATTTATTAATTTATCATTTTGAAATTTTTTAATAACTCTCAGTAAATGTCTATAACTCGTCCCTAATAATTCGGAAATATCCGTTAATTTATCAGTTAGAATAATTTCATTAAAATCTTCATTCGATAAATAAACAAGATAACTTGCCAACCTATTTTCAAGTGGATAAAGTAAATTAATTGAACTGGCAACAGATAAATCTTGCAACTTTTCAGCTAATGAATTATTAATAAACTTAAGAACTTTAATATCATTTTCATATTTTTCTTCTAAAATTTTAATTGGTATTCCAATACAATGAACTTCATTTAATGCCATTATATTAGTTGAAGCATAATTATAATTAGAATTTGAAAATTCCATATCTCCTATTATCATTAATGGTTCATAAAACCCCAATAGAAATGCTTTTCCATTTTCAACCATAGTAAAAACTTTTGCTTTACCTAATACAAAAAAATAGAAAAAATCAACTTCTTGATCCATTTGATAAATATATTCATTTTTATTAAAAACGAATAACTTAATATATTTACTTAAATCTGCATGTTTAATAATACCTAAATCATATTTTTCTATATAGTACTCTAATATTTTTTTCATTTTTTTCTCCTTTTTCCTATTATATGACAAATGTCATATTTAAAAAAGCTTTTTTATGTTAATCTATTTTCAAGGAGGGAATTATGTATAAATTAAGCGCAATATTTATTGGTTTTTTAGTTTCATTTATGATTTTATTCAACGGAACACTTGCTCAATATTTTGGAAATTCAACTTCTTTAGTGATTCTACATTCAGTAGGATTATTATCAATAAGTTTATATTTATTAATTAAAAAAGAAACTATTAAAATAAATAGAACTATTCCTTTTTACCTATTTTTAGGTGGTGCACTAGGAGTAGTTTTAGTGTCATTTAATAATATTTGTTTTTCTAATATTGGTATTTCATTAACAATTTCACTTGGTCTATTTGGTCAAACAGTGATGTCATTGTTAGTTGATCATTTCGGTTTATTTCATATGAAAAAACATCCTTTTAAATTTAAAAAGATTATTGGAATAACTCTGATTTTTATTGGGATTTTCATTATGAGCACTAATTAAGGAGGAAAAATGTATTATATCTTAGCATTTTTAGCAGGAGTTTTTACTTTAATATCTGTAATTACTAATTCAAATTTAGCAAAATATATAGGTACTCGTCAAAGTACTTTAATTAATTTTATAGCAGGATTATCAGTTTCAATAATTTTATATATCTTTTTTAATAATCAACCATTTGAGTTTATTAATTTCCCAATATGGGCATTATTTGGTGGATTATTCGGAGTATTTATTGTCATTATTTCTAATTTAATAATTCCTAAAATACCAACTATATATTCAACTCTATTAATTTTCATCGGTCAGTTATTTACAGGCTTATTGATAGATTATTTTCAAGCAAATACTTTACAGTTAAATAAAGTAATAGGTGCATTTCTAATAATTACTGGCCTTTTTTATAATCTCTTAGTTGATAAAAAAGATAATAAAAAATCAAATCAAACAATTAAAATTAATCGAGTAAGAGGTAATTAATTTGATTACTTTTCAATACTCGGCGGTTCATATAGATAATAGATAGAACTATCTATTCTATTCTATCCTATCCTCTAAATTGATCTGCTTCAATATTTAAAAATTTTGAACATATATTTCTATAATAATCTTGCATTAATAAACATGTATCCATTAAATAACTAGGTTCTTCTCTAAATTCAGATAATCCTCTATAATAATATGCTTTGTATTCATCTGTAATTATAAATGGAACAATATTATTTTTCAAACATTCCCTAAACAATATCATTCTTCCAATCCTACCATTACCATCTTGAAACGGATGTATTTTTTCAAATTTATAATGAAACTCTATCAAGTCTTCAATTTTTTTATTTGATACAGTTGAGTACCAAATAAGTAATGTTTTTATCTCAAACTCTACATTCTTTGGATTAGTTGTACTAGTTCCTCCAACTTCATTTGCCAATACTTTATACTCTCCTACATTAAACCACTTTTTATATGATGCGGAAGTCCCATTCAATAAAATTTTATGATATTTTTTAATAATATCTTCTGATAAATCACTATCGATTTCATCTAGCATTACATTAAATAAATGAAAATGGTTTGCTGTTTCAAATACATCGTCAACTAATGTTCCTTTTGATTCAAGCAATGTGTTGGTTTCATATAACATTCTAGTTTCATCTTCAGTTAATTTACTGCCTTCAATTCTATTAGAATTGTATGCAAATTGTATCTGAGTATAATAATATAAATTCCCAGATAATTTGATTTTTTTTTGTTCAATTAATGCCTCTAATATCTTGGATTTTCTTTGAAAAAATAATCCATATAGCTCTTCTAAAGATATCCCTAAATAATTTGCAATTCTTTTAAAATTTACAATTTTAATTGATTCCGGATTTTTAAGCGATTTATTTAACGTCGGATATGGTATCTCACATGCAACACTTATATCTTTTAAACTAATTTTATTTTCCTTTAAATATTTTTTGATATTCATGCGACCTCCTATAATCAAATTATATCACAACTTCGACTATTAAAGTAATATATTATCAAATTTGATAATATATCAAAATATATTATATTTTTTGGCTATATTACTAGATAAATTTTTTTCAAACCAAACAGTATATTCTACTTGCATCATTGATTTTCTTAATATTTCTAAGAATAGAATAAATATTCCCCTTAGTTGCTCCAATTTTCCTATTATCACATCATAATATAAAAAAGATGCAAATATAATCTGCATCTTTCATTATTAAAATATCTTTTTTATAACTTTCTTCATTAAAAGCCCTGAGTATGCGAATACTGGCATTGTATCATCCCATGATCTAATTGCATGAACTTTTTTTCTAAAGAGCGATTTAATTACTTGTGATACTTTTAATTGCTTTGTAGCAAGGTACCCTTTAATTGCTAAAACATCTTCAATTGTATATCTAAAAACTAATCCGCTATCATAATCAATGTGTTTATTTGGAACTGGTTTACCAATTAAATCCATATATGTGATATACGGCATATTAATCCCAACTTGTGTTAATAATTCATTTAGATTACTGTATCTTACATTTATTTCAATTAAATAATATTCTCCAGTTACTGCATGCTTTTTAAATTCAATTTCTGCAAACCCTTTATATCCAATATTTTTAAAAAAAGGTTTACCAATTTCATGAAGTTTTTTTACATATTTTTGCTCTGTATATGCTGAAGCTCCGTAATTAATAGGAAACTGTCTAAGCTTATGACAAGTTAACCAATGAGTAACTTCAAAATCATCATTCATATATGCGTCATATGTATACATATGATCATCAAAACCAGGAATAATTTGTTGTATAATAATTTCCATATTTTTATCTTTTGCAGTCTCAATTGCATTTTTCAATTCATCTTCTGAATTTACTTCAAACATTTTCTTTCTGAAAATCGCTACAAATTGATGAGAATTAGTAGGTTTAACTAAACAAGGATATCCAATATCTTTAACTTCTTCAAATAAATTTTCATCATCCATCTGAATAGTTTTTGGGATTAAAACATCATATTTTTTTGCTAAAACTGATAATGTATCTTTATCAATTATCTCTTTATATTGTCCTTGTTTCATATCAGGCATAAGATAATATTCTTTTAACCTATCACTATACGCATCTATAACTTCAACATATGGATCAGCACATGGCATTAACACCGGCTTTATATCTTGTTTTTTACCATATTTAATTAAAGCTTCAATAAACTTTTCTGTTTCATTTTTATAATGCGGAACTATTACTACTCCACTACAATATTTTGATTTTAATGCATATGCATCTTTTGTTGAATACTCCATCGCAATTACTTCAATATTATGTTTTCCTAAATTTCTCATAACACTTAAAGCAATATAATAATTAGCCCCTAATACAATAGCTTTATTTTTCATAAATCTTCCTTTCTGATATATATTTAATAACAAATTCCTTATCATTAAATGGGATCTTTTCTTTTCCAATTTTTATTACAGTTTCATGTCCTTTACCAGCAATTAAAATAATATCATCTTTTTTTGCTAAATCAATTCCCATTCTAATTGCCTTACCTCTATCGACATCATACAAAATTTCTTCTTTATTTTTAATACCCTTCATAATGTCTTTAATAATTTCATTTGGATCTTCATCATATATGTCATCACTAGTAAGAATTGTAATATCAGACAACTTTTCACTTATTCTTCCCATAATTGGTCGTTTAAGTTTATCTCTATTACCAGTGCAACCAAATATAGTAATTAATCTTGCTTTTTTAAATTTATTAATTTCAGTAATAACTTTTTCTAAAGCATCACTTGAATGAGCATAATCAACAATAACATTAAAATTTGCACTAGTTTTAACTTTATCAAATCGTCCATTAATATTTTTAAAACTATTAATACCATTTATTACTTCATTTTTTGAATATCCAAGTAATATCATAGCTCCAATTACAGATAATGTATTATAAATATATATTTCTCCTGGGATATTAATAAAAATTTCTGATTCAAAACTTGGAGTCACCAATATACATTTAGTTCCTTCATAATGATATTCAATATTTTTAACATAAATATCACTATCTTTATTAAGTCCGTATGTTAATAATGGTTTATCATTTTTTTTATATTTTTCAATAAGTAATTTACCATATCTATCATCATTATTTATTACATTGGCTTTAGACATTTCAAAAAGTTTTGCTTTAGCATTAAAATAATCATCCATATCTTTATGAAACTCCATATGTTCATTTGTTAAATTAGTAAAAATTCCAATGTCATAATCAATACCTGCTACACGTTTTTGTGCTAATCCATGTGAAGATACTTCCATTACTGTATATTTGACATTCTCATTTACTGCTTTTAAAAGTATTTCATTAAGTTCAATAGGCCCTGGAGTCGTATTATTGCTTAGAATCACTCTTTTACCAATAGTATTTTGAATTGTTCCCATTGTACAAGTTTCATGACCATTACCATTAATAGCATCACTTAGCATTTTTGTAATAGATGATTTCCCATTTGTACCAGTTATGCCAATAATTTTTATTTTTTTACTAACAAAATCATAAAAATTATTAATAAGAATCGGAAGTAATGTCCTATCTGTTATTTTTGATTTAATAACAGTTATAGACTCGCTTTCCAAATCAGTGTCTTGTTCAACAATAACTGCAATTGCTCCATTATCAATAGCACTATTAATAAATTTATGTCCATCAACTGTTTCCCCGTTTATTGCAACAAATAAATATCCATTTTTTATTTTTCTGGAATCACTTTCTATTCCAAGTATTTCTTTATCTAAATTTCCTTTAATTAATTCAAATTCTACATTCTCAAGTATTTTTTTTAAGTTCATAATAACCTCCAAAATAATAAGACTATTATATCATAAATGAAGAATAAAAAAACACATCGAAATGTGTTTTTTTATTTTATATAATTTTTTATTAAAATTTCTGAAATTTCTTCAACATGCACTAAAAGATCTTCTAAAGTTTTATCATTTACAATACGTGAAATCAAATTATTTTCATTTGTAATAGTACCTTTATCTAAACTTGGTCTATAAATTTCAACTTTTGGAAGATTGCCAGCTTTAAATCCTTCAACAAGTACAAGATCATAACTTTTATCAACATTATCATTTACTAAATCTATAACTTCTTCTTCCTTTTCAGTATCCTTAATAACTGCAACTTTATTAGTTGAAGAAATAATTACTGTACTTGCTCCAGCTTTTTTATGACGATAACTATCTTTACCCGGTTTATCCATTTGGAAATTATATGCATTATGTTTTAACGTAGCAATTTTATAACCTTTATTTACAAGATTATTAATTAAACTTTCAATAAATGCTGTTTTTCCTGAACTTGACCATCCGGTAATACATACTGTAGGAACAATATATCCATTATCTTGCGCACTCATGAGCATCACCTTTTAACACTTCAATCGCATGAGGAAGTGCAGTTAATACAAAACTTAGACTTTCTTTAACAGCTTTTGGACTACCTGGAAGGTTTATTATTAAACTTTCTTTTCTAATACCAGAAACAGCTCTTGATAAAATTGCACGATTAGTAATTTTAAAACTTTCATTTCTAATTATTTCAGTTATTCCAGGAACTTCCTTTTCAATAACTTCTAAAGTTGCATCTGGTGTAACATCTCTTTTAGATAATCCCGTTCCTCCAGTAGTAAAAATAAGATTAATTTTTAAATCATCACACATATGAAGTAATTCTTTAATAATCAATTCTTTTTCATCTGGAATTACTTTATAATATTCTACTTTACCATCTATTTCTTTTACAATATCCTCAATTACAGGACCACTTTTATCATTTTTAGGTTCTGAAGATCTCGAATCACTAAGTGTCAATATCCCAACTTTAATCATTTAAAATCACCTCAATACCATCATTTCTTTTAATTTTTCCACCTTTAATTACTTTAGCAAAAATTCCTTCATGATACATTGTATTGTAATGATCTTCCATTAATACATCTTTTTTACCAACTTGAGTAATTTCTATTATTGCATCATTACCAAATTTAACTTGAGTTCCAACTGGAAATTTATATAATTCAATATCATTTATTATAATATTTGCTTCAAAAGTTCCTAAAGTTAAATCATTTGCTTTAAATTTATCTACAGATTCATTAGCTAAAATACTTACTTGATGTCTTCCTTCAGTAGCATGAATATCATTTTTCACACCATAATCTTTAATTAATTCAATAAATTTATTTTCTATTTTTGCAGTCCCTCTTTTTTCACCTATAAACACATTAGTAACTTCACCTTTTAAATCTTCTGATAAAAAAACGCCACTTTTACCGCCAAATTTTTTAAGAAGTTTAGTTTCCCCAATTTCTATAGAACGATCCATAGCTTTACACATATCGTAAATTGTTAAAGCTGCAATAGATACTGCAGTTAAAGCTTCAATTTCTATTCCAGTTTTACCAGTAGTTTTAGTAAGTGCATAAATTGTAATAAGATTTTCATGCTCCGAAATAGTAAATTCAATTCCAATCTTACTAATTAATAACGGATGGCACATTGGTATTAATTCAGAAGTCTTTTTCCCACCCATAATACCTGCAATCCTAGCAATTTCTAATACATCACCTTTATTTATCTCTTTATCTAGTATTGCTTTTAAAGTTTCTTCTTTTACTTTTACATTCCCTTTTGCTATAGCAATTCGTACAGTATCAGATTTATCACTAACATCTACCATTTGAGTTTTCCCATCTTTATCAAAATGTGTAAATTCACTCATTTTATCCTCCAATTTGAAACATACTTTTACTAATTGATATACCTTTATTAAGCTTATGCTCTTCAGGTTTTTCCTTTATTATTTCTAATAACTTATTTTCTAAAATTTCTTCACTATCTAAATATTTTTTTAAATTATATTCTACATCTGAGTGAAGACACAATTTTAATCTTCCAGTTGAAGTAAGTCTAACTCTATTACAATTAGAACAAAAACTACAACTTATAGGATTAATTAATCCGACTCTCCCAAGATATCCGGGAATCTGATAATAATCTGCAGGTGCTGATTTATCTTTCTTTCTAACTTTTTTTAATCCTTCTACTTTTTCTAGTACAATATCATTTGAAATATATCTATCACGTGTCCAATTGCTTGTTTCACCAATAGTCATAAGTTCAATAAATCTAACATCAATTTTTTCATCTTTAGTTAATTCAACTAAATCAATGATTTCATCATCATTAAATCCATTAACAAGTACTGTATTTAATTTTATAGGAGTTAATCCTACTTTTTTTGCTTCTTCAATTCCTTCAAGTACATCATTTAAATTACTACCTCTAGTAATTTGACTATATTTTTCTTCATTTAAAGAATCTATAGATATATTTACTCTATTAAGTCCTGCTTCTTTTAATTCTTTAGCATATTTTTTTAATAATAATCCATTAGTAGTCATAACTACCTCTTCAATACCCTCAATAGCAGAAATATTTTTAACTAAACTTACTACATTTTTTCTTACTAAAGGTTCACCACCAGTCAACCTAATTTTTTTAACTCCTAATTTTGCAAAAACTTTTACTATGATAATAATTTCTTCAAACGACAAAATATCTATATGTGGTTTAAACTCTACTCCATCAGCCGGCATACAATATTTACATCTACTATTACATCTATCGGTAATAGAAATTCTTAGATATTCAATTTTTCTATTAAAATTATCCTTTAATATCTTCACGTCGCATCACTTTCCCCGTAAATTTCAAATCATAACCTTTTAACTTATTTACTTCATTTTTAAATTTATCACTTCTAATTACTTCTAATAATTTAATTATTCTTTCATCTTTTAAATATTTTTTTAAAATAACTAAATCATATCTTTCTTTAGCAATCGGAATAAAATCTAAATCAAAAGCATTAGCAGCAGATTGAATACCAATTCCAACATCAGTAGAACCACTATTAATTTCTGATGCTAAAGTCATATGGGTAAACTCTTCACGATTATATCCATTAATCTTATCACTTGTTATATTATTTTCTTTTAATTTATAATCAAACAACACTCTTGTACCTGATCCTCGTTGCCTATTAATAAAAATAATATCATCACTTTCTAAATCTTTAATACTTTTAATGTTTTTAAGATTATTTTTTTGAACAATCATTCCTTGTTGTCTATAAGCAATATTTATTAATTCGACATCCTCATTCTTTAAATACTTTTCAATATAAGAAAAATTATATTCTCCATTTTCAGGATTAAGCAAATGAGAAGTTGAAATATGCGCTTCACCTCTTTGAAGTGAAGTTATACCTGCTAGAGAACCAGTTGACTTTGTAATAAAATTAACACCTTTTTCAGCCAATTGATTCTTTACAATATCTAAAATAATATCATTACTTCCATTAAGAAATAGTGTATTATTATAATCATTGCTGTTTCTTATTAAAGTGACATCTACTATCTCATTTCTATTAATACCTTCAGAAAATTCACTAATTATTAAAAATCCATCAGCCTCTACCATGGTACCAATTACACCTGAAGCTCTTTTTAGAGGAATTATTACTAATTCATTATCCATCATTGTTAATTTTACTCTAACAAATTCTCTAAATCCCAATTTGGAAATTATTTTAGTTTTCACTTTTGCTTTTACAATAGTATCTACAGGTTCACTTTGCCCTTTTAAATTATAAATAATTTTTCTTCCAAATAATCTAAAATTTAATGCAGCTGCAACTGGATAACCCGGAACACCAATAACTGGTTTATTATTAACTTTACCAAGTATTACAGGCCCACCCGGTTTAATACTTACACCATGGACATATACTTCTCCTAACTCTTCAATAATATGCGAAGTATAATCTTCACTACCAGCAGACGAACCAGAAAGAACAACAATAAAATCACTTCTTTGAGAAGCCTTAATTATCTTCTCTTTTATTATATTATAATCATCATCAACTATTTCATTTCTATAAATATCTGCGCCCCATGTTGTAGCAAGCGAAGATAAAATATGAGAATTATATTCTATTAATTTACCCGCTTCCAATTTACTACCAGCTTCTAACAATTCAGTTCCGGTTGGTATAAATTCTACTAATGGCTTTTTAAAAACTTCTACTTTAATAAGTCCAGTTTCTAATACTTGACCTATAGCATATGAATTTATTTCTTGAAACTTTGATAAAATCAATTGCCCTTTTACCAAACTTTCACCAATATTTCTTACATTTGCCCAAGGTGTTATCGATTTTTCAATTTCAACATTACCATCTTCAACCTCATTTAAATCTTCTATCATTATAACAGCATTATATCCATCTTTTACTTGATCACCTGTATCAACATACTCAAAATCTCTATTTATTATTAACTTCTTAGGATTTATATCTGATGCCCCCTGCGTATCTTGCGATTTAACAGCAATTCCATCTACAGCAGAAGCATGATAATGCGGAGTAGAATTAATTGCTATAAGCTCTTTTGCGACTATTCTACCGACAGCATCTCTAATATCGATTGTCTCTATCTCTGTA
Organism: Bacillota bacterium; assembly: GCA_034659335.1. Lineage (GTDB taxonomy): Bacteria > Bacillota > Clostridia > Peptostreptococcales > Acidaminobacteraceae > HSG29. Next base: position 64 of record JAYEHA010000269.1, on the reverse strand, counting down.
AATAATTCAAAATTTTTATACCATTTTTCTTTAGCCTCTTCTACAGAAACATTATTTAAATATA
>JAYEHA010000268.1:0-2400 GCA_034659335.1 Bacillota bacterium | reverse complement strand
ACAGCTCCAGTATTGATTATGACTTTTGCTTATAATTTTAATAATTTTAATATTATATATTTATTAACTGATGGGAATCCTGTAAATGCTAACTTTAAATATGCAGGATCAACTGATATTTTAATAACTTGGGTATTTAAAATGACAAATGATCAAGGACAGTATCATATGGCATCAGTAGTAGCTATAATATTGTTTATATTTATCGCAGGACTATCTATGTATTCGTTAAAGAAAACTAAGTCCTTTGAAGAGGAGGACATGATGTAAATGAATACAAAATTAAATGACAAGAAAAAATTTACAGATAAATTAGTTAAAATATTTATTTTATTTATTTTAATAACATCAAGTATATTAGTAATACTTCCAGTAATATGGATAGTGTTATCAGCGTTTAAAACTGGTTCTAGTTTGTTTAGTTCAACAATTATACCAAAAGAATTTACTTTAATTCATTTTAAAGAATTGTTTACCGAAACTGATTTTCCGATTTGGTATTTTAATACTTTAAAGATTGCTACTGCAAATATGGTGATTTCAGTAGTTATTACATCTTTAACGGCATATGCATTTGCAAGGTTTGAATTTAAAGGTAGAAAACAATCGTTAATGGCGATTTTAGTGCTTCAGATGTTTCCTGCTATTTTAGCTATGACAGCGATTTATATTATATTAATGAAAATGAGTTTATTAGATACGCATTTAGGTTTGATTTTAATATATGCAGTTGGTCAAATTCCTTATAATACATGGCTAGTTAAAGGATTTATGGGTGCTATACCTAAGTCTTTAGATGAAGCAGCAAGAATTGATGGGGCATCAAATATTACAATATTTAGAAAAATTATTTTTCCATTATCAAAACCAATATTAGTTTTAGTAGCATTAACAAATTTTATGGGACCATGGTTTGATTATATTTTCCCTAGGCTTGTAATAAGAACAGCTTCTAAAAAAACTTTGGCTATGGGTTTATTTGAATGGGTTAGAGCACAATCGACAACACATTTCACAAGATTTGCTGCAGGTTCAATATTAGTTGCTGTTCCAATAGCCATACTATTTATATATTTACAAAAACATCTTGTGCATGGCTTATCACAAGGTGCAACAAAAGGGTAGTTGCAAGTTTTTACTAATTAGTTTATAATTGACCGTAAGCTAAGAGGAGGGAAATTTATGAATACTACTATGAAAGATGTTGCTATTAAAGCTGGAGTATCTATATCTACTGTGTCTAGAGTGATTTCTGGTAATGCAAAGATTTCTAAAGATACTAAAAAGCGAGTATTTGAAGTTATGCAAGAATTAGATTATCATCCAAACATTGTGGCTAGAAATTTAGCAAATAGTAAAACAAGAACACTTGGATTAATTTTACCGAGTGCCACAAAAGATTTTATTCATAATCCTTTTTTTATAAAAGTTATTGCTGGAATTAGTAAATCTGCTAAAGAAAATAATTATTATATTATGTATAGCAATGCAGAAGATGAAGAGGATGAATTAGAGTTATTAAATCATTTTATTAGATCTGGTGTAGTTGATGGAATTATTTTGACTACCGTTAGATCCAATGATAAAAGTATAGAATTACTTAGAAAACTAAAATTTCCATATGTTACTATTGGAAGACAAAAAAAGTATAGTAATGCTTTTTGGGTGGATAATGATAACTTTCAAGCGATGTATAATGTTGTAGAACATTTAATTAGGAATAATAAAACTGATATTGCATTTATAGGTGGAGAGCATAAATTTAATGTAACTATAGATCGTTTAGATGGATATAAAAAGGCCCTTGAAACTAGAGGGATAAAAATTGATGAAGATATGATTGAAGAAGTTGAATATTTTGAAGAAGAAGGTTATAAAGCTTTTGAAAGAATATTTTCTAGAAAAACAGTTGATGCGGTTGTAACAACAGATGATATTTTAGCATTTGGTGTTTTAAATTATCTTGAAAAAATGAATATAAAAAATGAAATTTCTGTTGTTGGATTTAATAATACTCCGCTTGCTGAATATAGAAAACCGAGCTTAACTTCTGTAGATATTTCAGCAGAACGATTAGGTTATTTTGCTTCTGATCTACTTATTAAAAGATTAGAAGATAAAGAATTGAAAATTACAAGTTATATTGTTGATACAAAGTTAGTTAAAAGAGAATCAACTGAAAATAAATAAAAAATCAATTAGAGCAAATTTTGCTTTGATTGATTTTTTTATTTATTCTACTTTTTTTAAAGACTACTTTGCATAAGTGAATGAATATATATATAATGAAAATAGAAAGATATATAGGCTCTCAGAACAAAAACGCTAAACAGCATGAGAAAAAACTTATAAATATACAAAAAGATGAATAATATTCAAAAATATTTTGGCGAAGACTAA
>JAYEHA010000267.1:0-11961 GCA_034659335.1 Bacillota bacterium | reverse complement strand
TATACATTATACCATACTAAATTCGCCTATGCATTTACTTCAAAAAAATAAAAAAAGAAACCTACTTTTACTAGGCTTCTTTAATTAATTCTATTTTTATTATTTTATTTGATCTTCCATTATTTTCATACCTCTATGAATAGCTTCTTTATTCATCGGCATAAACTTAGCTTTACTTTCACCAAATACCTTAACTAAAGCTTTAAATACAGTATCAAGTTTAACTGGATTAGCTAATTGTAAATATGCTCCTAACATTACCATATTTGCAACTTTTGCATTTCCAAGTTCTAATGCAACTTCATTACATGGAATATAATATGCAGTAACATCTTCTCTTGAAACCTTCTTTTCAATTAATGAACTATTAACTAATACACTAGAACCAGGTGCAACATTTTCTTCAAATTTAACTAACGAAGGTAAATTCATTGCTATAACAGCAGTCGCATCATTAGTAATAACTGGGGATCCTATTGGAGAATCAGAAAGCATAACTGCACAATTTGCAGTACCTCCACGCATTTCTGGACCATATGACGGTAACCAAGAAACATGCTTATCTTCCATCATTCCTGAATAAGTTAATATTTGACCCATCTTCATAACACCTTGTCCACCAAAACCAGCACAAATTACTTTTTCATTTATCATACTATTTTGCCTCCTCAGGTGTTCTTAAATTTCCTAGCGGGTAATATGGTATCATATTATCTCTTAACCATTGTAATGAATCAACAGGAGTTAAAGCCCAGTTTGTAGGACAAGTAGATAAAATTTCTACTATTCCAAAACCTTCTCCACTTAACTGCAGTTCAAAAGCTTTCTTAATAGCTTTTTTAGTTTTTCTAATATTTGCCGGAGTATCTACAGAAACTCTTTCAACAAATTTTGCTCCATCAATAGTAGCCATCATTTCAGCAATTTTTAAAGGACGACCTGAATGTTCAACAGTTCTTCCGCTTTGTGAAGTTGTTGTTTTTTGACCAATCAATGTAGTTGGTGCCATTTGTCCGCCTGTCATACCATATATTGCATTATTAATAAAAATTGTAGTTATTTTTTCGCCTCTATGAGCTACATGAATTATTTCAGCCATACCAATTGATGCTAAATCTCCATCACCTTGATAAGTCCAAACTACTAACTCAGGATTTACTCTTTTTATTCCAGTTGCAACTGCAGGTGCTCTACCATGAGAAGCTTGTTGCATATCACAATTAAAATAGTCATAAGAAAGTGCTGAACATCCTACTGGAACGACACCTACAGATTTTTCTAATACATCTAGCTCTACTAGTACTTCAGCAACTAATTTGTGAACTGTACCATGCGTACATCCTGGGCAAAAATGAAGTTCAACATCAGTTAATCCCTTTGATTTTTCGTATACAATAGCCATTATTTAACACCTCCTAGCATTTCTTTAACTTTAACAATAATATCTTTTGGATCAGGAATCATTCCACCACTTCTTCCATGAAAACCAATAGGTAATCTCCCGTTATTAGCAATTTTAACATCGTCAATCATTTGTCCTTGAGACATTTCAACAACTAAAATTCCTTTAGCAGTTTCTGGAATATCTTCAAATGATTTATCTGGGAAAGGCCAAATAGTAATAGGTCTAATTAAACCAATTTCAATACCTTCTTTTTTTAATTCAGCAATAACATTCTTACAAATTCTTGAAGTAGTTCCATAAGCAGTAATAACTAATTCAGGGTTTTCCATATTATAATTTTCTACTCTCATTTCATTTTTCTTCATTTCATCATATTTTTCTTGCGCTCTTAGGTTATGCTGTTCTAACTCAGATGCTTCTAAGAATAATGAATTAATAATATTCGGATTTCTTTTTCCTTTCGTACCATTAGTAATCCAATCTTTTACAGGTAATTCTCTATGCGTTGGTTTTTTAAATTCAATTGGCTCCATCATTTGACCAATCATTCCATCACCAACAACCATTACTGGATTTCTATAATAATCAGCAATATCAAATGCTTCCATCATAATATCTACCATTTCTTGTAAATTAGCTGGAACAAATACTGGCATTTTATAATCACCATCTCCACCACCTCTAGTAACCTGATTATAATCAGATTGAGCAGGTTGAATTCCACCTAATCCTGGACCACCTCTAACTATGTTTACAATAACTGCTGGTAAATTTGCTCCAGCTATATAACTAATACCTTCTTGTTTTAAAGCAATTCCCGGAGATGAAGAAGAAGTCATTACTCTTCCACCAGCACCAGCTGCTCCATAAACCATATTTATAGCTGCAACTTCACTCTCTGCTTGTAAAAAAACACCACCATGTTTTGGTAATTCTCTAGACATATATTCTGGTAATTCATTTTGTGGAGTAATTGGATAACCAAAGAAAAATTGACATCCACCTCTAATTGCAGCTTCTGCAATTGCTTCATTACCTTTCATTAAAACTTTTGCCATAATAAAATAACCTCCTTATTTAAAATCGTTCAACTTTTATTACACTATCAGGACATGTTATTGCACAATTTCCACAACCAATACATTTCTCCATTTCATTTACTGTTGCTGGATGAAATCCTTTTGCATTAATTTTGTTATTATCCATAACAATAATATTTACAGGACAAACATCAATACATAGTTCACAACCCTTACAGATATCTGTATTAAAAGTAACTTTTCCTTTTGCCATTTGAAAACCCCCTTTTTTTAATAAAAAATTTTATCTATAAATAAATATCAAAACTTACATCCAATCGGGACGCATATAAAGCTTTATTGGAAATATTTCCCCATCTAAACTTTCATTATTTAATTCCTTTGCTACACTTTCTAATGCACATACATATTTAATAGGAATATTAAGTAGCTTTGATACTTCTTTAACTATTTCTTGACCATAAAGTACATCTTCTACAGTCGTCTCTCGCATTAAATGAGTATTATTAATAAGACCCGTCACCTTAGCTTGACTTACAGCCTCAATTTCTTTAATATGTTTAACAACACCTTCTAGAGTAGATGTCTGATCTCTATATCTATTAATGACTGCGAACATATCATATTTACCATCTACTAAATAATTTTTATATCTTACCATTGGTCTTGCACCAATTGAATCTCCACCAACATCAATTATTGATTCAATAGTTTCATTTTGAAATAATTTAAGTATACCAGCAGAAACCATAGGAATATTAAGATTATTAAACTCATTTCCTTTTGCGGAACTTATTACTTCTATTCCAGCTGCTTCTAATTCACTCGCTCTCTCTCTAGATCTAAAATAAGGATTAACAACATCTAAATCTGCAAGAGCAACTTTATTATCAAATTTTTTTACTAATTTCATTGCATAATTAATAGCAAATTCTGTTTTTCCACTACCGTAATGTCCTATGATTATTCTTACTCTTTTATCATTTAACATAATATCTCCTCTTAATAAACTTTAACCTCTTCAGTACCATTCAACACTCTAAGTCCGCCGCCAACTAATGCGCCTAACTCATCTTCTCCAGGATAAACAATAACTTGAGAAATAAAATTTATTCTTTCTTCTATCCAACTTACAAGCAATTTGCCATATGCTAACCCACCGGTCAAAATTATTGCATCAACATCACCTTTAAGTACTGCGGCACATGCACCTACTTCTTTTGCAATTTGGTAGGCCATAGCTTCAAATACAAGCTCAGCATTCTTATCGCCATTATCAATCATTTCAGTAACTTCTCTTCCATCATTAGTTCCTAAATAAGCTACTAATCCACCTTTCCCTTTAACTTTCTTTTTCATTTCATCTAAAGTATATTTACCTGAAAAACAAAGTTTTGCAAAATCACCAATTGGTAAGCCGCCGGTTCTTTCTGGAGAAAATGGACCATCACCATCTAACGCATTATTAATATCTATAACATTTCCTTTACAATGAGCACCAACTGATACACCACCACCCATATGAACAACAATAAAATTTAAATCTTTATATTCTTTATTAAGTTCTTTCGCAGCTCTACGAGCTACTGCTTTTTGATTAAGTGCATGGAAAATACTTTTTCTCTTTAATTCAGGCATTCCAGATATTCTTGCAACATCATGCATTTCATCTACTACTACAGGATCAACAATAAATGCTGGAATATTTAATTTATCGGCTATTTCCTTAGCTATAATACCACCAAGATTTGAAGCATGCTCACCTAAAACTCCAACTTTTAAATCTTGAGCCATTTTATCAGTAACTTTATAAGTTCCACCTTCAATAGGCTTTAATAATCCACCTCGACCAACAATTGCATCTAGTTTTGTTAAATTAATTCCCTTTTCATTTAATACATCTAAAATTACTGTCTTTCTAAATTCATATTGATCATAAATTTTATCATATTGATCAATCTTTTCAGCAGAATGTCTTAACGTTTCTTCAAAAACTTCTTTTTCATTATCAAAAATCGCAATTTTTGTTGAAGTTGATCCTGGATTTATTGCTAAAATTCTTTTTATTTCCATAAATTATCTCTCCTTTTACTTATTTGCAGCCATTAAAGTTCCGAGCGCAATAGAATTAAGTTTTGCATCTTTTGAATCTGCTCTTGAAACTAATACAATTGGTGCAGAAGCCCCTACTATAATCCCAGCAGATTTTGCATCACATAAAAAATTTAAAGCTTTATATAAAACGTTTCCTGATTCAATATTTGGACATAACAATACATCAGTATCTCCTGCAACTGGATGATCTATTCCTTTAACTATTGCTGCTTCTTTACTTACCGCATTATCAAGTGCAAAAGGACCACCAACGATACAGTTCTTTATTTCGCCACTTTCATTCATTTCAACAAGCTTGCCTGCATCAACAGTACAAATCATTTTTTCATTTACTTTTTCTTTAGCACAAATAACAGCAACTTTAGGAGTATCAATATCTACAGCTTTTACAACTTGAAGTGAATTCTCAATTATCTGTTTCTTTTGCTCTAAATCTGGTGCAATATTCATTGCAGCATCCGTAACAAATAATAATTTATGATAAGATTTCACATCAAATACTGCAACATGACTAAGAACATTTCCAGTTCTTAAGCCATATTCTTTGTTAAGTACAGCTTTTAAAATTTTTGCTGTATCTATTAACCCTTTCATAACCATATCTGCACTACCTTCTGAAACTAATCTTACAGCCTTTTCTGCTGACTCTTCCATAGTCTCAAAATTATAAGTTTCAAAATTCGAAATATCCAATCCTATATTTTTAGAAATTTCTTTAATTTTTTCTAAATTTCCAATTAATATTGGCTCAACAATTTTTTTGTCATTTGCATCTTTAATTGCCTTTAAAATTTCGATATCTTCAGCACATGCAACAGCAATCTTCTTTGGACCTCTTTCAATTGCAGCATTTAATAATTCATCAAAATTATTTATCATTACTTCACCTCATTTTCATATATTTTAGCAACTTCTGGACCTTCGAACACTCGCAAAACACCTTCATTTAAAGCAATCATCTCATCTTCTCCAGGTTTAACAATAACTTCTGAAATAAAATTAACATGTTTAGTAATATAATCTATAACATATTTAGAATATGCAACACCGCCAGTTAACACAATTGCATCAACTTTACCTTTAAGTACAGTTGCCATTTTACCTATTTCTTTTGCAATTTGATAAGACATTGCATCTAAAGTCAACTTTGCCTCTTCATTTCCATTTTCAATTAATTTTATTACTTCTCGTACATCATTAGTATTAGTATATGCTACTAACCCTGCTTTACCTCTTAACTTAGGCTTTAACGTCTTAAAAGTATATTCTCCAGAATAGCACATTCTCATAATATCACCAACAGGTAATCCACCAGCTCTTTCAGGTGAAAAAGGACCCATTTCATTTGCGTTATTCGCATCAATCATCTTTCCGTTTTTTAAAGGAACAACTGATATTCCACCGCCAAGATGTGCTATAATTAACGATAACTCATCAACACTTTTATTTTTTTCGTTTGCAACTCTATATGCAATAGCTTTAACATTTAGAGCATGTAATAAGGATTTTCTTTTTATATCTGGCATTCCAGAGATTCTTGCTATATCTTCAAATTCATCTACTGCAACTGGATCTACTATAAAAGATTGAATATCTACTTCATCACCAATAGCTCTAGCCAATAACCCACCAAGGTTTGAAGCATGTTTACCTTGAATCCCAATTTTTAAATCATTAACCATTTCGTCTGTAACTTCATAAGTCCCACTTGGCATTGGTTTTAACAATCCACCTCTACCAACTATAGCTTTAAATTGTTTAAGATTATAACCTTCTTGCTCCAACCAACTTAAAATCATATCTTTACGATATTTATATTGATCTGTAATTTCTTCAAAAACTTCTAACTCTTCAGCTGAATGATCTAAATTATTTTGTAAAACGTTTTCCTTCCCTTTAAAAACCGCAACTTTCGTTGAAGTTGAACCAGGGTTAATTGCTAAAATATAATTCATTATTTTTCCCTCCATTATTACTTTTACAATAAATAAATGCAATTATCATTCCGATTATGAAATTATAACTATTAATTTTTTTTAATAAGTAATAACAACACTTTCTATATATAATAAAAAAGTAACCATATAATTATGATTACTTTTTTAGCTCATCTGCAATTTATTGCGCGCATAATGATGCGCATTTTTTATCCGACCGCAATATTATGCATGCAACTTTAAGAATTAATTCTATACTTACTTATTTTATAATACAAACTTCTTTCTGATATTTGAAGTTCCTTAGCAGTCATTATTCTATTATTATTATTTTCTTTCAATCGCCATATAATATATTTTTTTTCAAATTCATTTGAAGCATTTTTTAAACTATCATACTTCTTATTATCAATATTTCTTTCAATTATTTCCTTTTCATAAAATTCATTCGTAGCTGTAACTAATAATGGCAAATGCCTAAGTTCAATTATCTCATCTTGAAGATTTATATTTATCATCATTCTACCAATAAAATTTTCTAATTCTCTAACATTACCTGGCCAATCATACCTTTTTAATTTTTCTATTGCTTTAGAAGAAACAGTTTGAACATTTCTTCCATATTCTTGATTATATTTTATTATCAGTTTATGAACAATTAAATCCATATCTTCAATATGCTCCCTTAAAGGTATTATATTTATTGGCACTACATTAAGTCTATAATATAAATCTTTTCTAAAGTTACCATTTTTCACTTCTTGTTCAAGATTTTTATTAGTAGCAGAAATTATTCTAACATCAACTTCGGCTGCTTTCGTTCCACCTACCCTAATTATTTCTCTTTCTTGAACCACTCTTAATAATTTAACTTGCGTACTTTTCTTAATTTCTCCAATTTCATCAAGAAAAATAGTTCCGTGATGAGCTTTCTCAAATAATCCAATCTTACCATTTTTATTAGCTCCTGTAAAAGCTCCTGGCTCATATCCAAAAAGTTCACTTTCTAATAAACTATCACTCAAAGCTGCACAATTAACTCTTATAAATTGGTTATTTTTTCGTCTAGATTTATTATGAATAGCGTGAGCAAATAACTCTTTACCAACTCCACTTTCACCTCTAAGCATAATAGTAGCTGGAGTTGTAGCCGTAGCTTTTGCTTTTTTTATAATTTTCATAAATTCAGTATCTTTACCAATAATATCGTCAAATGTGTATTTCGCTTCAAGACTTCTAATAATACTTTTCGCTTGATCCAATTCAGAAATCAACCTGTTAATTTCAGTCACATCATGAATAACCGCCACACTGCCTTTTAACTCACCATTAACCATTATTGGAGCTGCTTCAACAATTACCTCTTTTTTCTGTGGTCCAACTCTTAATTTAGCACCCGAAACAGATTTCCTTGTCTTTAAAACTTCTAGATGCACACTTTCGCCAGAAGCCAAATCTTTAGTGCAATATAAACCAATAATATCATCCGTTGTATAACCAGTTAATCTAGTATACGCTCTATTTATCATCATCCCATATCCATTTTCATCAACAACAGAAATTGCATCTTGCGTAGATTCAATAATTGCTTTTAATGTATTTTGAATACTTCTCAAGTTAGTAATTTTTTCAATTAACTCTTTAACTTCACCAACATTTCTAAAAACCGCAATAGCTCCAATAATTTCGCCTTCATCATTATAAACCGGTTTTCTGTTTGTAATAATTTCAGTATCTAATAATAATTGTAATTGATTAAGCTCCGACTTTCCAGTTTTTAACACTAAAGGTAACCTTGTTGTTTTAATAACATCAGATATTTTTTTATTAATAGCATCTTTTGCCTTTATTTTAGTCAACTCTTCAGCAGCTTTATTAAAAATTGTAATAATAGCATTCCTATCGATTGCTATTACTGAATCATGTATAGAATTTAGAAATAATTCGATTTCTTTTTTCACCATCATCCCCCTTTAATTCAACAATCATTTCTACAAACAAAGTTAATTTATTATTCTACTAAATCTTCAATAATTTTAGTGATTTCAATTTCAATAAATTCAGTTGATAAATCATATTCAATTTTATCAAGATTTAATTTTAATATTCCCTCATTTATTCCTTCTACAAACTCAGCTGCATCAATTTGTAATTCAATTTCATTTTTATGAATCTCATCAATTACTGATTCAGGAGCTTTTATTCTTACATTAATTGTATTTATATCAGTAATCATTTTAAATATATATTTTTTATCTAAATTTAACATTGCAATATTATCAATATCTATTTCGTACTCTTTAATAATTATTGGTTCAACTTCACCATAAATATTGATTATTCCATCTGAATTTACCAATTCTACTTCTAAAGGTAAAACTATTTTTTTATTTAAACTAAAAGTTCCTAAATCATCTGTAATTTCAACAGTTTTTGTTTCTAAACTTTCAATAATATCAATTGTTTTTTCAGGCCCTTCTATCAAAATCTTTTTAGGATAATATGAAGACTTTTTAAAATTAAATGCATCAGTAGTTTTATCTACCACTTCAATTTCAACATTCACTTCCTTCTCCTTAACAATTCTTATACTAAAATCTACATACTGTTTATTGCTATTTACACCTTGCACAATTCTATTTTCATCATCTACCGCCACTATAACAACTTCACTCTCAGAATCATTTTTCCTTCCAGTTAAATTAAAAATTCCGCTCATACATTTAATTGAATTAACTTTACTTTCAGGTCCTCTCACAAAGATTTCCTTTATATTAGTTTCATAATTTTTCAACTTATATTTATCATCTAATTGACCAACAAATTCTATCTTAACAGGTTTTGCTCGTTCAACTAATTTTTCTAACTCAATTTTAATATCATTCTGGGAAATTCTATTTATTTTCACTTCATTGTTAAGCGATTTATAATTAATTTTTATTACATTCATCCCACTTTTATATCCCATTAAATCAGCAGTTAAAGAAATATCTTTTGTTTTTAATTGAATTATTTCATCTCTACGCCCTTCAACAACTACATCTACAAAAAATTCTTTATTGTTCATAATTAATAACTCATTATCTTCAAGTGATTCAATATTTAACAACTCTACTCTCATACCGTTCAATTCTTTTGTAATAACTGGATTAACTTGATCCATAACATAAATCCAAATTAGAATTGAAAATATAATTGAAAATATTTTAATTTTAGAATTATGTAAAATTTTCTCTTTAATAAATTGACTCATTTTACACCTCTTGTTTTCTATTATTCCAAAAATACTTTTTCTTATTCTTTACTTCCATATTAAACTCTTGAATAAACATATTCATCATTTCCTTCTCATTTAAATTTCTATATAAATCGGTTTCAATTACAATAGAAATTACTCCAGTTTCCTCACTAACAATTATAATAAAAGCATCTGAAACTTCAGATAATCCAATACCCGCTCTATGCCTAGTTCCTAACTCTTGACTAAGATTTGAGTTAGTTGATAAAGGAAGATACGCATTTGCGACAGTTACCCTATTGTTTGATATTATTGTCGCACCATCATGTAATGGAGTTTTATCATAAAATATACTTATCAATAATTCAGAAGAAATTTTTGCATCAAGTTCAATACCCGTTTCAATATATTCACCTAAACCAGTTTCTTTCTCTAAAATAATTAAAGCTCCAATTCCTCTTTCCGATAAAAATTTAACAGTTTCTATTATCTCAATAAAAGAATTTTTCATTTTAAGTTTTTCATTATTAATATAATCTTTTTGTATAAATTTATTCCTACCAATATATTCTAATGTTTTTCTTAATTCTGGCTGAAAAACAATTAAAAGCGCAATAAATCCTAATTTCATTGTATTCTCTAAAATATAATAGACAGTATACAATTTTGCAATATCAGATAATTTTGATATTACCATTATAATAAGCAAACCTTTTATCAATTGCTCAGCTCTTGTTCCCTTAATCAGTAAAAATAATTTATAAAAAACAAAAGATACAATAATAATATCTAAAATGTCTAGAATTCTGATACTCAATAATATTTCAATAATTGTCTCCATATTTACCCCATTTCATTTATATATTATTTATTATACAATATTTCTAAAGAAATAACTATATCATTTAGTAATTGCATTTACTTTTCTTACAATAAAAAAACACATAAACCTTCTCTACAGAAAATCTACATGTTTATATGGTGCCCGGAGGCGGATTCGAACCACCGACACGAGGATTTTCAGTCCTCTGCTCTACCTACTGAGCTATCCGGGCAGATTTGGTCGGGATGGCAGGATTTGAACCTGCGGCCCTCTGGTCCCAAACCAGATGCGCTACCAAACTGCGCTACATCCCGAAATGGCAGGGGTGATAGGATTCGAACCTACGGCACGTGGTTTTGGAGACCACTGCTCTGCCAACTGAGCTACACCCCTACAATAAAAAATTTTAAAACAAAAAAATCTACTTTCATAGAAAAAATAAAAAAATAAAATATGGTGGGCCTTCAGGGACTCGAACCCCAGACCTACCGGTTATGAGCCGGGCGCTCTAACCAACTGAGCTAAAGGCCCATATTTTAATGGCGGAGAAGGAGGGATTTGAACCCTCGCGCCACGTTATTGCGACCTACTCCCTTAGCAGGGGAGCCTCTTTAGCCACTTGAGTACTTCTCCATGTGTAATTTTTTTGTGAAATTTGATTTTTTATTAAATAAATGGCGGAGAAGGTGGGATTCGAACCCACGTGGGCCTAAGCCCTAACGGTTTTCAAGACCGCCCCGTTATGACCACTTCGGTACCTCTCCATTTTTTGGTGACCCATTGGCGACTCGAACGCCAGACACCCTGATTAAAAGTCAGATGCTCTACCAACTGAGCTAATGGGTCATATATGGCACGTCCAGAGGGATTCGAACCCCCGGCCCTCGGCTTAGAAGGCCGATGCTCTATCCTGCTGAGCTATGAACGCACATTAATGTTGCTTTTGGAGCGGAAAACGGGACTTGAACCCGCGACCTCCGCCTTGGCAAGGCGGCGCTCTACCACTGAGCTATTTCCGCAATTATGGTGCGGGTGAAGGGATTCGAACCCCCATGGTAATACCACTAGATCCTAAGTCTAGCGCGTCTGCCAGTTTCGCCACACCCGCACATATATCTGGTGGGAGTAATAGGACTTGAACCTATGACATCCTGCTTGTAAGGCAGGCGCTCTCCCAACTGAGCTATACTCCCATTTTAATTTGGTAGCGACGACTGGATTCGAACCAGTGACCCTTCGGGTATGAACCGAATGCTCTAGCCAGCTGAGCCACGTCGCCACATTTTTTGGGTGCGGAGACAGGATTTGAACCTGCGACCTCCGGGTTATGAGCCCGACGAGCTACCAGTTGCTCTACTCCGCGTTATATTGTGTTAATGGTGCCGGGGATCGGAATCGAACCG
>JAYEHA010000266.1:0-2429 GCA_034659335.1 Bacillota bacterium | reverse complement strand
CTTGTAAACTATTCCTTATATCCCCTGCCATACTTAATGTAGTTAATCCTAAATTTGCTGCTTTTTCTTTATTAATATTTATCTTAACTTGTCTTAATCCAGGCGATGCATTACTATATGGATTTCTAACTCCATCTATAGTATTAAGCACTTCAAGATATCTAATTGAATAATCTTGTAGTAATTCTAAATTTTCTCCTTTTAATCCAATCTTAATTGGAGCTGCCATACCTGGTCCTTTTTGTTTTTGTTCAGAAATTCTAAAACTCACATCATAAATTTCTTTAAAATCAACCAATAATTCATTAATAATTGTACTAGCCAATTTATCACGATATTTCGAATCAATTAGCTCAACAATTATACTTGCCTCACTATCAGAAACACTTCCAATATTAGTATTATAAGATTCAATTTCATCATATTCAAACAGTATTTTCTCAAATTCAAAAACTTTTTCTTTTGTATCTTCTAACAAATATCCTTTTGGAGTATCAATATTGATTGTAAAATTTGTTACCTCTTCTTGCGGAAATGTCTCTACTTCAATTAGTCCCATAAATACAGTCGAAATACTCATTATAAAAACTACAACACTAATAAATACAACTAAAGCTCTTTTTTTTCTGCTTTTAACAAGTTTATATATAAAGCCTTTATACTTTGTAATAATCCCATGTTTATCTATTTTATCTAAATTTTTATCTAAATATATTTGTTTAAATATCATTAAAGATGAAAATATAACGGCAATTACCCATGCAACAATTCCAAATTTATCATCTATCCTAAAAGCATATAATGATAGGATAAATATTAACAACACAGATCCATATTTTATAATTCTACTTATAAAATCAGTATTTCTTTCTCTATCTGAAATTTTATATTTTGATAAAAATCTACTAGATAATACAGGTGTAATAGTCAATGAAACAAATAACGATGATAATAAAACAAATATTATTGTTAAAGGTAAATGTTTAATCATTTCTCCAATAGCACCTGATAAATTTGTAAGAGGTATAAATGCAACTACAGTTGTTAAAGTTGCCGCTAAAACTGCAGGAGCTATTTGATTAATACCTACCTTTGCAGCTTGAATTTTATTTAATCCAGTATCTCTTAATCTATCAATATTTTCCATTACTACAATTGCATTATCAACTAACATTCCTAAAGCAATAATAAATCCCATTAAAGTAAGTTCATTAAATGTTAATCCATAAAAATTCATTATTACTATACTTATTAGTAATGATAATGGAATAACTGTAGCTACAATAATTGACTCCCTAAAACCAATAAATAGAAAAAGAACAACTATTACAACTAACAATCCACTAAATGCATTCTCCATTACTGAATTTAGATCACTTTCAACTTTAACTGCATCATCTTGCGTTATATAAAATAAAATATCATTTGGATAAAGTACACCTTTTCCGTCATCAATTAAAGCTTTTACTTCATTACATATCCCCACAGTATCAGTTCCACCATCTCTATAAACTGATAAATAAACTGCTGGATTTGATTCATCTTCTTTACCTTTTACATTTATATATAATGTTGAATAACTATCAACATCCGCAAACGAATCATATACTTTAGCAATGTCTTTTAACTTTATTGTTGAATTCCCACTTGAAGATACTACAAGTTCTTTTAGCTCTTCAACCGATTCAAACTCTTCATTAATCGTAATAGCATAATTTTCACCATTTAAATCTTTTGAACCCGCTGGCATATTTAAATTTGTAAAACTTATAGCATTTTTTATACTATTTAGATCTATTTTATATTTTTCTAATTTATCATATTCTAACTCAACACGTATCTCTCTATCATATCCTCCGACAAGTTCAACTTTAGTTACACCATCAATTGCACTAATTTTATCTTCATATTCTTCCCCAATATTCTTTAAAGTTGCTAAATCATAATCTCCTGTTATAGCAAATCTAAAAATCGGAAGATTTGAAGTAGCAAATGCAATAACTTTTGGTTCGGAAACAGAATCCGGAAAATCAAGTTCAGCTAACTCAGCTCTAATATCACTTAACATATCATCTGAATCTTTATCAAAATCATATTTTATTATAACTTGCCCTAATCCTTCTTTAGCAGCAGATGTAACTTCTTCAACTCCATCAAGACTACTTATAGCATTTTCTATTGGATTAATTATAATATTTTCTACATCTTCACTAGATGCACCAGGATAAGTTGAATATGCAACTAAAGCATTAAAAGTTGCATCCGGCATTGATTCTCTTGGTAATTGTGTATAATATAATCCGCCAATTAAAATAATTGCAATTACTACTAAATACGCCACTCTAAAACGATCAATAAAAATATTAGAAAACTTTCCAAGCATATTTTGTTTCTCATTTAACTCTTGTTTTTCATTCATAATTCCCTCA
>JAYEHA010000265.1:0-2436 GCA_034659335.1 Bacillota bacterium | reverse complement strand
AGGAAATCTCATTACATCAAAATTTTTTTCTTCTGTAACAATATCCCATTGAAATTCTCTAAAATCTTTTAATACACCATCATGAATTAATTCTAAATCTGGAATTTCCTTAAAATCCATAGGAGTAATTAAACCGTATTTTTTATCAAACTCAAAAATATCTGCACTTTCGAATAATTTTCCAGCAAACTGAGAACAAAAATAAGCATTTTTTCTATCTAATGAATAACCTGCTTTAGCCGATATTAATCCAACAAAATTATATCTATATGCTTTCTTATTTTTCTCGAAATAAGCTAACTGTTCAATAAATTTGCTATACTGCGAAGGCGTTATATCCAATTTATAAAGTGCATATTTTGCATTATCAAATCTAGTATAAACACCATCTTTTACGCTTTCTGAAACAAATCCAGCAATTAATGGATTTGATGGTCTTCTTCTTCCAAAAGAATAAAATGTTTTAAATGTATCATCTATACCAATTGAAATATGAGAATACTCTAACTCACTAAATTTCTTAATCATATGGCTAATAACTGAACCAGTATGAGTTAATAATATATATATACTTCTTTTTTCCATGATTAACCTCACTTATCATAACTTAATAATTATATACTTTTTTATATTATAAAACAAGTTTTTTATTTTTAAGTCTATCCTAACTACCTTTCTAATATTTTTATTTTAATTTTTTATTACTATTTTAAGGAAAAAAGTGTATAATAAAATAGATGATGATGGAACTATACAACGAATAAATACTTCTAGTGTCATAGATAGCTATGAAATGTACAGTAAAGGTGAATATGCAGGTTTTATGTATAGAACCATTACCCCATTCGGCATCACAAGTTATTCAATTACAAATGCTTGGGGCGATATAGTCGAAGGTAAACAATAAAATCTATTAGTCAAAATATTTAAAAACATTAAAAAAACTTAACCAAAAGTTTCATGGTTAAGTTTTTTTTAATTCAATTTTTTTATAACATTCCATGTAATCTAAGGTATCGCAAATCAAAATTCTCTACTTTTAACTTTAATATTAAAATTTAAACATGGTATTGTTATTTTATATAAGACTGTGCGAGAAAACTCCTACCCTTTAAGGTCGGAGATGAATCGCATTAACCTTGTTCTTCTATTTTGATACCAAATTTTGTAAATGTTGAGCGAAAAAACTACTATTCCTTTAAAGTAGTTAGCTCTCTCACTCTGTTAAATCCTCTGCTAAAAAGCAGGTAGTGCGTATCTATAATCTGTTACCAACTATAGAATTAGACTTCATCTCGACAATGATAAATAAGCTTTTTACATCTGCAACACAGGAGCTATCCCATAATTCCAACTTAATTACAGATAACAGAGCAAAAGTCTGATGCGTCAACTTAGGTTATTATAACTTAATTATCGTAGTTAAAATTTCTTAAAACTTAGTCTGGTAAAGCAAACTCCTAATTTCTTAGAAGCTCCGACTATTTAGGGCCGTGGAAGCTTCACCTCTTCGTATCTAAAACAATCTATCGTATGATTATTAACCATACCCACTGCTTGCATAAATGCATATATAATAGTTGGTCCAACAAAATTCATGAACTTAGCTCGTGGATACTCGAGACTTCAGTCGTGAGTAGTTGACCATGATATTTAACATATAATGCTTTGTTTAAGTCTACCCAATTGCATCTTTTCCTACCCATTATAAACCATCCTTATAATTTCTTTTTATGATTTCTGTAGATCAATTATATATTGAAAAAAACAAGATTCCAAGTGTCTATATACAAACTATTATAAACATTATCAATTCCTAATTTCCTAGGTTTATATCTTTTAGTTTCTTTGTTTTCTTATAAAAAGAGAATTCTAACTTATGAGATAACTATTTATTATAAAGTTCAAAAGAATACCTAGTGTTTTTAAATTAAATCTATCTAGTATATATAACTCATCTCCTCCAAATTAATCTACTAAATCATCTTCTGATCCATCTTCTTCTGGTAAATCACTATCTAATACATCTTCTTCTGGTAAATCAATATCTGGTAAATCTTCCTCCATTTTTTTTAGAATCTCCAAAAATAACATTGATTCTTTTAAAAGTTCTTCAAATTTTATCTCTTCTTTTTCTAATTCAATTTCAATTGTTTCTATAAAATTAATGTTTTCTATATTAGGCGATATCAATTTAATCTCTTCTAGAATCTTTTTTATGTCTTCTTTTTGTTCATTACTAATAACATATTCGAAATCTGTTTTTTCATTTTTATCTAATTCTAAATTATTATCTATATCTAAATTATCATCTTCTTCATTTTTATCTATTTCTGTATGATGTGTTGGACAAAGTAATATTAAATTGTGATATGTATTTCGTTCATCTAGGGATAATTGACTTTTCCCTCTTGCTGCATCCTCTTTTTCGCCAAC
>JAYEHA010000264.1:0-2448 GCA_034659335.1 Bacillota bacterium | reverse complement strand
GTACGCTTAACATCATAAGTTACCCGATGATGTCCAACACTCGCTATGAGTGGTTTGCTAAACCTTTCTCAGTGGGTGTCCCACCCACTATAAATCACGCCCTTTTCTTGGCGCACTGCCTGGCACCGATTAATTTACTACACCAAGCATACGAACAAGCATAACCGCTCCTTGTACCCTTGTAAATGCTTGATCAAGTTCTAATCCCTGATCTGTTCCTTTTAAAATTCCCATTTTATGTAACGCTTCTGCTTTTCTTTCCTCTGTTAAACTAAAACTAAAAGACGTCATTAACACCATTAATACTATTAATACTAAGATAACTACTCTTTTTTTCATTATATTCTCCTTATAATATTTTTGACTATTCACTTACATTAAATTGACCATAAGAACCATCATTTAATTGATTAAATTTTATAAAATATGATCCTTCAGGTAAATCATCTCTTGATACTTTTATTTTCAAAACATCTAAAATACCATCATTAGCTTTTTCAGGATAATAGATTAATGTCTTTTCAAATCCATTTTTATTAGTTAAGGTTGCTTTATACGCTTGATCTTTAAAATTATATCCATAAAAATTAAAAGGTAATTCAACTTGGCCAGATTTTTCATCTTTTTGAAAATTATAATGATCAAAAAATAATAATTTTGCTTCTCTAATTTTCTCTAATCGAATGATAGATTCAGTACCTATTGAAATTTCACCATCATTAATCGATTTTAGATATAAATAATTACTAGATTCTAATGCTTTTGCATCTACTAGATCAAAATAAACTAGCTTACTATAATTCTTATCAATTGTTTTCACCGATTGATATATTAATTCCCCCATATCATTTATCAGTGCTAAATCTACATTTTTAATATTATCTCGATAATTAGTTAATCTATAACTTAAAATCACTGTTTCCTTAGAAACTGAAATTTTATCTGATGTTATATCTTTAACAATTGGATGATTAACTGATACCAATTCCGTTGTTTCTTCGACCCCATCATTTCTAATAATTATAATTTGGTACTCTTTATCTGATTTTAACCCAAAGCCTTCATTATAACTTTCTATAAATTTAACCTCAAATTCAATAAATGGAGTGTGACTATGACTACCAAAATTTCCTTTATTCCAAGAATCAACAATATTAATGTTTTCATCTAAATCAATAATCTTAAAACTCTCAATGATACCGATATTATCATCCAGAAACTGCCCCCATAAGTAAATATTAGTTTGTTTTCGTTGTTGTCTACCATAAGCTTTATAAATTTCTTCGTTCGGTAAATATTCATGATTACCGACATCTGTTAAAATATCAGCTAAAATAATTTCGTATTCTTTATTTTTATCAAATGATAATTCCTTAAAATACTGTTGATATCCATCTCTTCTTATTTTAATGTAACTTGTACTAGATAGCTTATCAAAACTTATACTAATTAACCCTGCCTCATTAGAGACATCTTTAATTACATCATCAATATACAATATTGCTCCTTCAATAGGTTGATTGTTTTTATCAAATATTTTAAAAACAACATCTCCACTTTCCAAAGAATCTATACCTTTAAGAGATTTAATAACATCATCTAAGTTATCATAGGATACATTATTTATAGTCAAACTATTATTTATATAATTATTAATTGTAACAGAATTATCATAAATTGTATTATAACTATCATTAATGCTATTATCTGAATTATCCGTACTAATAGATATCTGACTACCACTAACATTAGATATATTATTTGTATTTGTAGTACTTTCATCAACAGTTGTTGTCATATTTATATTAGTATTAATTGCTATCTTCTCATTTAAAACATCTATCAATACCTTATTTGAATCTTTCATATTCATACTGAGAGAATCATAAGTGATATCTGCCATATCACCTCTTATAAAATTTTCTGTTTCATATTTTAATTTTTTATTATCGTTAATTAATTTAATTTCTTTTGCTTTCTCTAAGGCATTTGCCCAAGTAAAGTCCCCTTTAGAATCGTCATAATCCAAAGCTCTTAATATAAATGTCAAGTAATCTTGAGCTTTCATAGGTTGATTTGATCCGTACTGATTACTTGAAATCCCATTAGATAAGCCTTGTTCATACAAATAACCAATATAATCAGAAGCCCATTCTGGTACATCGGTAAATGGATGTTTATAGCTACCATTTAATACTTCTTCTTCAACACCAAGTATCCTGACAAGCATAACAGCGCCTTGAGCTCTGGTAAAGTTTTCATTCAATTCTAAACCTTGATCAGTCCCATTTAATATTCCATAATCTTTTAATATTTCAGCTTTTTCTTCATTACTCAGTCCAAAACTTAGTGAAGATATTAAAAACATTAGTAATATTACAACAACGATTCTTCTTCTCATAACTCCTCCTATATATTTTATACACTCTCAGAACAAACCAAGAGTTT
>JAYEHA010000263.1:0-2465 GCA_034659335.1 Bacillota bacterium | reverse complement strand
AAAACTTCGCCATCTAAAAACATTGTTTTTATTACTTCTAACTCATTAATATTTTTTATGGATGAAATAACACTTCCTTTTTCATCTTTTGTTATAGAATATCCTTTTTTCATAATTTCAATAGGATTATTATTATTAAGTTGAATAAGTAATTTTTCAATATAATTCTTTTCTTTCTTTATTTTATCATTAATTAAAGTATTAATCTTAAAATTTATATTATCGAGCAAATAAAATTTCTCTTTAATAACATTTCTTTTTCTTATTAATAACTTATCAAACGATAATCTTTCTAATTGATTTCTATAATTAGCTACTTTAGAAGTAATTTCTCTATTCATTATATATTTATAATTTTCCAATTCACTAACAATCTCTTTATTCGATTTAAGGGCAACTTCTGCAGCAGAAGACGGTGTTGGAGCTCTTAAATCAGAAACGAAATCAACTAAAGTATAATCAGTTTCATGCCCAATACCACTGATTATTGGTATTTCAGAATCAAATACTGTTTCTACAACCTCCGGCTCATTAAAAGACCACAATTCTTCAATGGATCCACCACCTCTAGATATTATTATTAAATCAACATTTTCTTTATCATTAAAGAAATTAATTGCTTTTACAATTTCGTCTTTTGAATAAATCCCTTGAACACTAACGGAATATACCATTAAATCCGCTAAAGTAGTTCTTCTATTAAAAACAGAAATTATATCTTTAATCGCAGCACCTGTAGCAGATGTTATAACTCCAATTTTTTTAGGATATTTGGGAATTTCTTTTTTATGAGATTGATCAAAATAATTTAATTCTTTATATCTCTTTTTAAGTTGCTCAAACTTAATATGTAATTCTCCAAGACCAGCATTTTTCATCTCTTTTACGTAAAGTTGAAATTTACCATCTCTAACAAATATAGAAATATCTCCTAAACAATCTACTTTATCTCCATTTTTAAAATCATCTTTAAGTAATGAAAAATATCTGCTAAACATTATACAATTTATTTTTGAATCATTATCTTTTAATGAAAAATATGCATGTCCACTAGAATGTGCAACAAAATTTGAAATTTCACCTTCGACATTGATATTTTGTAATATCGGGTCATAAGATAATAATTTTTGAGCATATGTATTTACTTCAGTAACACTTAATTTTCTTAATTTCATAATATCTCATCTCATTCCTAATAATGCAATTCCAACAGAATTATCTGTAGATAATTGAGCAGAACCAAAATATACATTTGATAAATTTTCACTAAGATTATTTCTTAAATAACTATTAGAACTAACACCACCAGTAATTAAAATATCTTTACTTGAATCTATATTTAAAAGTGTATTTTTAATAGTTTTTGAAAGACTCATTATTAATGACTTCGCATTATCTTCATCTTTCTTTAATAAGATATTTTTAAACCCATAACTTTCTAATCCTGATAAATTAAAATATTTTCCCTTCACTGAAATAGGATATAATTCTTTAGTAGTAGATTTTTTAGATAATTCATCTAAAGCCTTTCCACATGGAAAATCTAATCTCATTTTCACACCAACTCTATCAATAAGTTGACCCGCTGAAATATCTAATGACCCACCAATAATATCAGAATAAAATCTATTATTAATATATTTACACTCTAATAATTCTGTTGTTCCTCCAGATAAATGTAAAGAATAAAAAGTCTTATTTTCTTCTAAATGAAAATCACTTGAAAATATACTTGCCATAATATGACCTTCTTGATGAGAAAATTCTTTTACAGAAATATTTAATGTGTTTCCAAGATTTTTAGCAAAATAAAGTCCACTTAAAAAAACTGGCATATATGAATCTTCAATATTTCTAGGTTTAGAACTAACAGAAATACCCTTTACACTTCTAATATCCACCTCACTAGTAAGTTGATTATAAAGCAACGATAAATTAGCTACATGTTGAAAAAAGGCCTCAGATTGTCTAAGACCTTGCTTTCCATGTTTCACTTTAAGTATTTTTTGTAAATTAACAACTATTTTTCTATTTGAATCTACTACTGAAAGCGATGTTGTATAACAACTTGTATCAATGCCTAAAAAAAGATTATTATCCATTTATTAGATTTTCCTTTGTAATTACTCCACCTAAAACTCCGTTTATAAATTTTGCTGAATCTTTATCAGAATACTCTTTCGCCATTTCAACAGCTTCATTTACTGAAACTTCAATTGGTATATCATTAAAGAAAAAGAATTCAGTAATTGCCAATCTTAAAATTGCTAAATCTACTTTTGGAAGTCTATTAATATTCCATTTTTTTAAATTATTAATAATGTGATTATCAACTTTCTCTTTATTATTTAAAAAAGTCTCAATAATACCTTTTGCATAATAAAGTTCATTAATATCTTCAATTTTTTCTTTTAAAATTTTTTTTTGAATTTCAAAATCATATTTATCGTTAATATCCATTTGAT
>JAYEHA010000262.1:0-2465 GCA_034659335.1 Bacillota bacterium | reverse complement strand
TAATAAAGATGCTGAAGAATATGATTTAAATAATATTAAAGTATGGATTTATATCGAAAAAATTTAGAGATAATTATATAATTGAAGAGCCTTTTGGCTCTTTTGTTATTTTTGGTAAGAGATCAATTTTTTTTGACCAATTCGGATTATATTGTTATAATGAATGAATATGTTAATATATAAATATGGAGATGATAATTATGATGATGTGTTCAGACTGTCATGAACGAATAGCAGTTGTGTTTATAAATAAAATTAATGGTGATGATAAAGACGTTAAAGGATATTGTATGGAGTGTGCTCAAAAACGAGGTATAGATGTTGAATCTGAAATAAAAAATAAGACTGGAATGTCGTCTGAAGAATTTAAAGTTATGAATGATCAAATGCAAGATATGTTTAAAGATATGGATATGGATAGTTTTAAAGAGCAAATGGAAACAATGATGCCAAGCTTAATGAATTCTGATAGTGATGGTGAATCTACAAATAATCCGTTTATGAGTGCTTTTAATTCGCTTTTTAAAGGTTCTGAGAATTCGGAAGTTAATCAGGAAGGGTCTAATAATAAAAGTCAAACTAATAAAAAAAGGTTTAGTAAAAAAACAAAAAATTTAGATAAGTTTGGTACTAATCTTACTCAAGCAGCAAAAGAGGGCAATGTAGATAGAGTGATTGGTAGAAATAAGGAAATTGATAGAGTTATTCAAATTCTTAATAGAAGAAGTAAAAATAATCCTGTTTTAATTGGAGAGCCTGGAGTTGGTAAAACAGCTATAGCTGAAGGGTTAGCAGTAAGAATTATTAATAAAGAAGTTCCTGAAAAAATGCTTGATGTTCAAATATATTTGCTTGATTTGACCGCTGTAGTTGCTGGTACGCAGTTTAGAGGACAATTTGAAGGAAGACTAAAAAAAATAATTGATGAAGTAGTAGAAAACGGAAATATTATTTTAGTGATTGATGAAGTTCATAATCTTGTAGGTACTGGTGATGTACAAGGTGGATCAATGAATGCGGCAAATATTTTAAAACCTGCATTAGCAAAAGGGCAACTTCAAATAATTGGTTCGACTACTTTAGAGGATTATAGACGAAATATTGAAAAAGATGCTGCATTGGAAAGAAGGTTTCAAAAAGTATTAGTTGAAGAACCAAGTACTGAAGATACAGTGGAGATAATTGAAGGTATTAAAGATTACTATGAAAATTTTCATAAGGTAAAAATTTCTAAAGAGGTAATTGAAAAAGCAGTATATTTTTCTAAACGATATATAACAGATAGATTTTTGCCTGATAAAGCTATTGATGTTATTGATGAAGCTGGTTCGAGAGCCAATTTGAAAAATATGGGATTAGTGGAAATTAAAGTTTTAGAAGATAAACTTCAAAAAATCTATAAGGAAAGAGAAAAGTTATCGGCTGATGAAGATTATCAAAAATCAGCAGAATTAAAAATGGAAAGTTATTCAATTATTCAAAAAATCGAAAAAATGAAAAATGAATTGGAGCATATAGAAATAACATATGAAGATATTTCATATGTTATAGAAGCGTGGACTAATATTCCTGTTAAAAGTATCAATGAAGAAGAAGCTAAAAAACTTCTAAATTTAGAAGAAAGACTAAAAAAACGTGTAGTTGGACAACAAGAAGCTATTAATAGTTTGGCAAAAACTGTTAGAAGAAATAGATCAGGTTTTAAAAGAAAAAGAAAACCTGCATCATTTATTTTTGTAGGGCCAACTGGTGTTGGAAAAACAGAATTAGCAAGAGTATTAGCTGATGAACTATTTGGTAGTGAAGATGCTATGATTCGAATCGATATGTCAGAATATATGGAGAAACACACAGTTTCAAAATTAATTGGAGCACCTCCAGGATATATTGGGCATGATCAAGGTGGACAATTAACTGAAAAGATAAGAAGAAAACCGTATTCGGTAATATTACTAGACGAAATTGAAAAAGCTCATCACGATGTTTTCAATATGCTTTTACAGATATTAGAAGATGGAAGATTAACTGATAGTCAAGGGAGAACAGTATTTTTTGAGAATTCAATTATTATTATGACTTCAAATGCTGGAACTGATCATAAATTATCAGCTGGATTTGGTAATAAAACTGATATGGATTTAAAACAAACTACTAATTCAGCACTTAAAAAAATATTTAGACCTGAATTTCTTAATAGAGTTGATCAAACTGTAATATTTAATAGATTAGAAAAACCTGAATTAAAACAAATTATAAAATTAATGATTGATGAAGTTAATGATGAGATGAAAGATAAAAATATGAAGTTGGTTGTAACTGATGAAGTTATTCAATTTATACTTGATAATGGATATAGTGTTAAATATGGTGCTAGACCTTTAAGAAGAATTATACAAAAAAATATTGAAGATGAAATTGCAGAAACATATTTAAGAGGTATTTATAAAGAAGGTTCTATTGTTAAT
>JAYEHA010000261.1:0-2485 GCA_034659335.1 Bacillota bacterium | reverse complement strand
AATTTAAATTGTATTTGTTGATAGTTAAATTTAATTATTAAATTAATATTTTAGTTGATTTTAGACTTAACTGATATTTTTTCTTCGTTAGCTATATTTTTCTTAATGTTGTTATTAAATAATAGTTCTTTTAGAAGAATAACTGTTACAATAGTAATAATTATTGCAAATGGAACACCAGTTGTTATTACTGCAGCTTGTAAAATTGATAAAGCTTGTGTACCTCCAATAATTAGTAGTAATGCAGCAATGAAACCCTCCATTAAAGCCCAAAATATACGCTGTCTGACGGGAGATTTTATTTTACCACCGCTTGCTAAACTATCAACTACTAATGATCCTGAATCGCTAGATGTTACAAAGAATGTTATGACTAAGAAAACTGCAAGGCCATTTACTAATATCTTGATCAAATCACTAAAAAATGGTGCGTTAATCATTTGAATCATTTCAAATAATGCTGTGGATAAATTATTACCAACAGCTTCATTGAGTGCTCCGCTATTTATTAAATCAATACTTAAGGCAGTTGATCCAAATACACTAAGCCAGATAATTGATAAAAGGGTAGGTACAAATAAAACTGCAGTTATGAATTCTCTTATAGTTCTACCTTTTGATATTTTAGCAATAAACATACCTACAAATGGGCTCCATGAAATCCACCATGCCCAGTAGAATATTGTCCATCCATGAGCCCAGTCTTCATTAATGGTATTAACAAAAATAGAAGCATTCAAAAATCCTTTTGCATATAGTGCGCTTGAAAATAGCATATCTTTAAGAATTGTAAATGTTGGTCCAACAAAAAGTACTATTAACATTAAAATAAAAGCGGCTTTTATATTTAATTCACTTAAAAATTTCACACCTTTATCAATTCCTGAGACAACAGAAGCGGTTGCTATTAGCGTAATTATACCTATTAGAGTTACTTGAACAGGAACTGAATAGCTTAACCCAAATAAATGTGATAATCCACTATTAATTTGTTGTACTCCTAATCCTAATGAAGTAGCTAATCCGGCTAATGCTGCAAGAACAGCAAGTGTATCAATTAGATCACCAATAAATCCAAAAATTCTTTTACCTAATATAGGATAGAAAAAAGATCGAGGTGATAATGGAAGATTTTTATTGAATGTAAAATACGCTAACGAAAGAGAAATGATTCCATATATTGCCCATGGATGGATTCCCCAATGAAAAAAAGTTGTTGCTAGTGCAGTGTATGTTGGATTGCTACTACTGAAAATAGGTGAATTACTAAAATGGTAAATAGGTTCTCCAACTGACCAAAACATCAATCCAATTCCCATTCCAGCAGAAATAAGCATAGAATACCACGAGAATTTTGAAAATTGTGGTTTTGCATGCTCACCTCCAAGTCTAATTTTACCAGCTTTTGAAAATGCCAAAATTAGTAACGCAACAATATAGAAATTAGCTGAAAAAATAAAGACAGAATCAAATTTATCAATTATTAAAGCTTTAAAATTATTCATTTGTATTCCAGCTTTTTCAAGATTTAAAAATGAATATACTGAAAAAATAAATAATATTGACGCTGATAGTAATGAAACTGTAATATTAAGATCTAACCCAAAACGAGTGAAATTTCTATCATGTAAATCTCTTTTTAGTTTTTTAATTTTTTTACTCATAAAACCTCCTAAATAACAAAATAATGTCTATGTGTTTCTTATATAAGCATTATATTTCCTTTTGTATTAAAATATAACTGTTGTCAGGTATAAACATAAATGAATGTTTTAGATTATAAAAAAGCACTCTAATCCTATTAAAAAAATAGGGTTAGAGTGCTTAAGTTTCGCATAAATGCTAATTTCATACCACCTTAGATAGTATGGTTAGGCCCATTTGAGCCTATACAAGCCACAGTTCTAAAAAATGCTTTTCTATATTATGTCTCCCTATGATGCAAGTTTTACCAGAATATAATAAAATACAAACGGCTCAACATGCAAGTACTACAAAATTATACTTCGCAACTATGAATAATATACTAAAATTACTTAATTGTCAAAATTAATTTCACAAGCGATTGAGTTAAGTTGCTTTAGGAAATAAACATCTCTAAATTTTATACACTTTGGTTAATATTCTTTAAATTTTTATTTTCATCTAAAAATATATCTGTCTAGGGACTCTAATCACTTCATTTACTTTAGAATGAGTTTTACGATGATGGGCTTTATGACCTAGTTGTCCACAAGTTTTTTTCAGTTGGTTTTCTATTATTACATATTTTTTTAGAAGATGAGATAGATGAATTTGATATTTTAAGTTTATTTAAATTTTTATAATTAAGTATATTTATGGTTAAATTCTCTTCGATACACTCTACAAGTCTTTGCGCTTCAATGCTTTTCTACGTGTATTATATCAAAATGAGCGCAAAAAAAGCTCTTTTTTCAAATTTTTCTAGAGTTTTTTTAGCTGTTAAATTTGTTTTAATTATACA
>JAYEHA010000260.1:0-2488 GCA_034659335.1 Bacillota bacterium | reverse complement strand
TAACACTTTTGTAATTGCAGCTGTTAATGTAGTTTTACCATGATCTACGTGTCCAATTGTTCCTACATTTACATGCGGTTTATTTCTTTGATACGTTTCCTTAGCCATTTCTATTTCCTCCTTAAATCTTTTTACTACTTATAATATATTTAAATGCTTTTCCAACTTTTTATTTATGTGCTGTAAAGCATTATCCACTTTTTTATCTAAATATCGATGCCATTTTGCATAATTATATCCTAATAACTATTACTTCGTCAAGTTTTGCTATTTTAGAATTCCTTTCAATTTTATCAACGTTTTATTATCAATCATATCTTCAACCGAACTCTTGTAAGACTTTCTATTTTCTTCTTCTACATATATCAATTTAAGTCTTTTCTCAGTATCCGTAATTCGGCATTTGAATTCTTCCGGAGTTAGTCTTGTAGCACCACTCCCCAATATGTTTTGTTGCTCAGCGTAATCATAAGTTACTACTTTAACAACATTTCTTCTATCTATCGTCAACCTTGCAACTGTTTCTTCAATATAAGAATCAGCATTAATTTTCTCTCTTGTATATACAACTTCAATTCCCTTAACAATTTCTTCACTGCCACTATTATCTTTAACATAATTCGCATCAAATACCAATATTATTCTTTCATTTGACATAAATTTATAATTAATAAGTTTTTCAATTAAAATATCTCTAGCCTGTTCTAAATTAGCACCCACATATTTCTTAAGCTTAGGCCAAGCATTAATAACATTATAACCATCAACAATTGTAATGTTTTTCCTCTTTATTTTAGCCATTTTTTTGTCTAACAACTTCATACATAAGAATTGAAGCAGCAACTGAAGCGTTTAGCGATTCTATTTTTCCTTTCATTGGAATATTAACAATGAAATCACATTTTTCCTTAACTAATCGTCTTATCCCACTTCCTTCACTACCAACTACAATAGCAACATTACCTTTTAAATCAGAGTTAAAATATGATTTTTCTCCATCCATATCTGCAGCAGTAATCCAATATCCCATTCCTTTTAACTCTTCGATAGTTCTCACAATATTTGTAACTTTACATACCGGCACATATTCTGTTGCTCCAACCGACACTTTTGTAACTACCGGTGTTATTTCTACAGATCTATCTTTAGGTATAACCACTAAGTCCACACCAGTTGCATCAGCCGTTCTTAAAATTGCTCCTAAATTATGAGGATCTTGAATATTATCACATATAAGGATAAAACCATTCCCTTCAATTTTACTAAGAGTTTCTTGAAAATTACTGTAATTATAATTTTCAACTAAAGCAATAATTCCTTGATGATTCTGAGTAGTAGCTATATTATTTATACCTTCTTTATCAATAAAACTTATTTTAATATTTTTATCATTTGCCATTTGTAAAATATCATTTATTGATTCTTTTTTTGCTCCAACCAATACGAAAATCTCATAAACTAATTTATTAGTTTTTAAAAATTCATATACTGCATTTCTCCCTTCAATCTTTCTAGCCATAAATTTCTCCTTATAAATTTTTAAATTTTTCTCTAACTTCGTCTATTTTCCCACATGTCATCTTACCTTCAGGACACTTCCCATTCATACAACTCGGTCCAGCATTTTTAAACAATATCGGAGACACTTCTTTTACTTGCTTTAAGACCTCTGTCGCCATTTCTCTAATTTCCCATTGCGCTCTATTACATGTCCTGTGTTTAAAAAAATTCATTAAACTTCTTGCATTCATCGTAAAAACAATTTTTGTCTCACAAGCATTAGGAAATATGAACCTAGCATCTTCTATTGCTTTTTTAATTGCTAAACTCTTAGATTTCTTTTCGCTATTGCCTTCCTTTAAAAACATCTCATTATGTTTTTTAGTTAAAATATCAACTATATCGTTATAATACTTTTGATCTTTTTCCATCGCTTCAATAAACATTTTTTTTGCATCTTTTATTTTTTCAATTTCCGGTGGTATAATATATTCAAATTGTTCAAGTTTAACATACCTTTGAGACTGTTGAGAATAACTCGCCAGTCTATGTCTCACTAATTGATGTGTTAAAACTCTACTCACACCTTCTACAGCAAAAGTAAACGATACATGCTCGATAGGCGATTCATGCCCAATATCCATCAACATATTTACAAATTTTTCCGTATTTTCTAAAGTTAAATCATTTTGAATCTCATCAATTCCAACCGCTGAATAACATAACTTTGCAGACGAAGCAACAACTTGTTCTGGATTAGGCGTATATGCAATCAATTTAACTTTCATTTATTACCCCACTTTCATCATACTCAATAATAATTTTAATATCCGAAAAAGGAATAACACCTAAAAAATATTTTCTAACTTTACCGGTATATATTATAATATCATCTTTTTTCTCACTTGTTATTTTAATCAATCTATATTTAATTATCGTATTACTATACTTTTGATTAATCGCCTTATTAATATCTTCTTTAAAAGTT
>JAYEHA010000259.1:0-2492 GCA_034659335.1 Bacillota bacterium | reverse complement strand
AATTTTGATGCACTACCTGCGCCACTTCTTTTTTCAATTCTTAGTTGACTTCCAGTAATAGCAACACCGTAGCCTTCGATATTATCCCCATTACCTTTTTTAGAAATCGAAATTCTATCTTTATTACCTCCACTACTATTTATCCTATTTATTTTAACTTCCGCTATAAAAGATTCATTTATAATTTCACGGTTAAAAGCTTTATATGCACCATTAGGATCATTATTACTTATTTTTTTTAAATATTTATTTGTTCCATTATCTATAAATTCTACAGTACCACTTTGATAAATAGACCAACCAGTAGAACTTATATATTCATCATTAAATTCAGTATCATCATCATAATTTTCAAAATTTTCATCAAATACGTATTCAATATTTAATTTTATTTCATAAGGGTTTGCGTTAACAATATCAACATATCCAGATGTTTCTGTTTCTATCCCTCCAAGTTTAATATATAATTTTTTACCAATATATTTATCATATATTGATAAACCTTCATCTAGAAAAATAGTTATTTGATTATTTGCACTTTTAGTTACCGCATTTATAACGCTATCGTCTTCAAAATAAAAATACCATTCATCATCTTCTATAGTTCCATTACCGTTTATATCTTCATTCATTTTAATATTATCTTTAATGTCTTGATCAAACTCAATAACAATTTTATCATCATCTACAAAATAATCATCAGTAATTTCCATAATTGAATCACTTTGGAAATCTAAATTATAAAAATGAGTAGAATAGTTTCTTTCGTATTCATTTATTCTTTCATCAGGATTAGCAATCATATAATCAGAACTTGAGTATGCTTTTAAACCAACATAACTAGGATGAAAGCTAAATGGCGTTTCGATTGTATCACTACTAATAATATTACCACCATCTTCATATGATAAATATATTTGAACTTTGTTTTCATCATTTAAATAAGTAATACTTAAAGTAAATAATTCATACCATTTGAAAACATATTCCCCATCTTTTTCTTCAACAAAATTATCAAAACTAGAATCTGTTAATAAATCGATATTCATAATATCATTTCCTAAATAATCACCATCATCAATAGCATTAATTATTAATTTATTATTAGAAACATCAAATGTAATTATGCCGCCAGTATTAGTTCCATCACCTAAAGATACTCCCATTCCTAAAATATTTCTTTCTTCTAATATAGCATCACTATCAATTTGAAAATCTACTTTTACATTAAAATCGCTGCTTAAATATATATTTGGTATTTCTGTACCAATTAATGCTCCTTCTGGATCTGAATTATCAGACCATTCTAGGTCTAATGTTGCTTTATCAGGATTTTGCATTACTTCACTATAAATTTCTTCACCACTAACAACACCATATTTTATTGTATCTCCAGCACTAGTTTTGGGATAAATTCCTTCAATAAATTCTTTCCAATCATTATTGCTAGGTTTACTAAGCACTAATATTCTTTGCTCATTTATAAAATGTGCAACACGTCCTGCTAATGAATAAGGCCGTAATTCAAAATAATAAAATTTATTATTTTCTAAAGGATCAGGTATTTTAATTTCACTTATTACTGAAAAATCTGAGTTTGGTTCTTCTACTTTTTCTTCTTCAACAATATCATATTCACTTCTATAAACAGGATTATAATAAAGAATATTATTGATATTCTCTTTTGAACGATACCATCTTTTTCTATTTTCAAAAATAACTGGATCATCTTCTATCTGAAATTTAGCTCCTAATACTATATTATCCTCATACCAAGGAAAAACTTCAGTATTATAAAATGTATCACTATCTAAAAATGCTCCAACTTCAAAATATTCTACTGCCGGTAATTTTGTTTCAACAATATCAACATCAGAAACTAAAGTTATATATTTTCTTCCACTTGAATGCGTTTCTTCTATTTCTGCAACTGGAACATCTGATTGATAATCTCCAGTAAAAATTTGAACGTCATAATCTTTAATAAGCGTTCCTTCAACAAAACCTTTTTTATCATTAATTATCTTATTTTCCATTTTTTCTTGCAATGCAAAAGTTTCATTAGTTATTGTTTTAGAATCGCTAATCATTGTAACGGCATTACCAAACAACGATATAAAAACTACTAATGATATACTTAAAATCATAAGCGATATTATTACTTCGACTAAAGTAAAACCTTTATTATTTTTCATAATATACAACCTCTCTAAAGTATAAATTTTATGGGTTTAATTTTGGCCCTGACACTTGCCATAAATCTTCATTTATATAATTACCTATAATATTAAATGCTTCCGTTAAACTTTCTTTATCTGTTGCTATAAAAACAGAATCATTATTAATATATTGCTCAGTTGGATCACCCGTATTAACAGTTATATCTAATGCTTCAGCTATTTCTTTTATTCCTTCTAAATCCGAAGATCTATTTGAATAACCAATAACAAAATATTTAGCTATATTTAAATTATTTGAATTAGTAACCATAT
>JAYEHA010000258.1:0-2493 GCA_034659335.1 Bacillota bacterium | reverse complement strand
TTTCATTAATTTCTTTATTATTTATTAAAATATCAACAATTTCGTTAATTTCTTTTTTTAATCTTTTTGGTAAAACTGCCAACCCCATTACTTCAATTAATCCAATATTCTCTTTTTTAATATGATGTACATCTTCATGTGGATGGAAAATACCCATAGGAAATTCTTTTGTTGTTCTGTTATTTCTAAGAACTAAATCTATTTCATACTTGCCATTTTTAAACCTAGCAATTGGCGTTATTGTATTATGTTCATCAATAGTTTTCGAATAAATTTCAACTGATTCATCAGAATAATTTTTCCATATTTTTGTAATTTCCCAAGCTACATTAGATAATTCGTTTTTATTTTTCCCTGATATTCTTATTACAGACATAGGCCAATCAATTATTGCTAACTCAATTTCTTTATAATTATTTAAAGTAACTTCATATATTTTTTTTGTTTCTTCTATAGGAAAAATATACTTCCCACCTTGAAAATGATCATGACTAAGAATTGATCCACCAACTATTGGCAAATCAGCATTTGACCCTAAAAAATAATGTGGAAACATTTCAATAAAATCTAATAATCTATCATATGTTTTATGACATATTTTCATTGGTTCATGTTCAGATTTTAAAATAATAGCATGCTCATTAAAATATGAATATGGAGAATACTGAAAAAACCATTCTTCATTTATTAAGTTTATAGGTATTATCCTATGATTTGCTCTTCCAGGATGATCTAGTCTTCCTCTATACCCTTCATTTTCCTTACATAAAAAACATTTAGGATAATTACTAGAAATAACTTTTGAAGCCATAATTATCTCTTCAGGAGTTTTTTCCGGTTTAGAAAGATTAATAGTAATATCCATATCTCCATATATACTTGAAGCCTTCCATTTCATATTCTTCTTAATTCGCTCACTCCTAATATAATTAGAATTTTTATTTAATTTATAAAACCAATCTGTCGCTAGTTTATTGCTCTCTTTATAAAATTTATAAAACTCTTTATTGATCTCACTTGGCCTTTTTATAAATATATTCATTAATTCAGAATCAAAAATATCTTTTAATGAAATAATATTTTTCTCAATTATATTTTTTTCTAAAGCATACTCAATAATATTATCTAAAACTTCAGATAAAATAATTTCGTTTTTAACTTCGTTTTTTTCATATTCGTTAAGTTTCAAAAGAGATAAAACTCTATTCGTAACAAAAGTTTCATCTTCTTCTTCTATCATTTTATTATCTAATGCATATTTAACTAATTTTGATATTTCATTATTAATATTTATAATTAACACCTCTTAATATTTTATATTTTTGCAACACTTTTTCTTTTAATCAATTCAGTTGGAATAACAGTTTTTTGAGGAATTCTTCTTAAAGAATCCTTTTTTGAGATAACCCTTTCCACCGCAACACGACCCATATATTCAGTATATACTCTAACAGTTGTTAAAGGAGGAATCAAATATTCTGCAGTTGGTATATCATCAAAACCAATAACACTAATTTCTTTTGGAATCTTAATTCCCAAATCATATATTGCTCTAATTACTCCAACAGCCATTGAATCACTTGCAACAAAAATTGCAGTTATTTTTTCTTCATTTACTAATTTATAAGCTAAATTGTAACCATCTTCGACACTAAAAACTCCAGTTCTAATATACTTCTCATTATAAATTCCTTTTTCTATAAGATATTTTTTAAAATATTCTTCTCTTGGATCACTAATTTCATTCGCATTTCGGCCTACATATTCTTTTCCACCAATATACGCTATATTCACATGTCCCAAAGAAATAAAATAATCTAAAACATTTCTAACTGCTTTTCTAAAATCAATAACAACTGAATCAAACAATTTATCATTTGGTGAACAATCTACAAAAACAAGATTCGAACTTATCTTTGCAAATTCCTTAACTTCAATATCAGAATATTTACCAATAGCAACAATTGCATCAACATCTGCTAATTTATTAATATGTATGCCATCACTATCTTTAAAAATTGTAACAGTTTTTATTTTATTTTCATAACAAGCTTTTTCTATACCAGATCTTATTGAAAGATAATAAGGATCAGATAACTCTTCAGTAGGAGAATACCATTCACTTATACCTATTACTAATTCTTCATTTCTTTTAACTATCTCTTTTTTATTTTTTTTATATTTATCATAATTTAATTCTTCTGCTGCCATAAAAACTTTCTCTCTAGTTTTATCTGGAACTGAAAGTGTTAAATCATAATTTAAAACTCTAGAAACTGTCGCTGCAGAAACATCAGCTAATTTTGCAATATCTTTTATTGTTGCCATAAACAATCATCTCCTGATATAAGTTACTGGATTAATATTATTACGTTTACAAAATCCATGATTTAAAATATATTGTATCTCTTTATTTTTATATTTTAATTTTATCATTTCAATTTCATTATTTAAATCAAATTTTTCAATATTTACATTATTTAAAATATTTGT
>JAYEHA010000257.1:0-2515 GCA_034659335.1 Bacillota bacterium | reverse complement strand
ACTTTCAACTAAATGTATCATATCTTCATCTACAGTTGCTGTAGCATCGGAAAGACTAACAACAATTGGAAAAAAACATACTAAAACAACTATGACTATTTTTGGCAAAATTCCAAAACCAAACCATAGCCCAAATAAAGGCGCTAAAACAATAATAGGAATCGTCTGTGACATAATCAATACTGGATACAATGCTTTTTTTATTACTGGTAATAATTCCATTAATAAATTTAAAACAAAGGCTAGTACAATTGCTAATAAAAAACCAATCCCCGCTTCTTGTAAAGTCACCAGTAAATGTTGCCACAACACTTCGCGTTCCATCAGTAATTGAATAAGAATTTGACTAGGAGCGGGTAAAACATAAGCTTCCACAAATTCAAAACTTACGAGTAATTGCCACAAAATCAATCCGAAACTTACTAACAGAATAGTTGGCCACTTATCGGTATTTATTAATTTTTTCTTCAATCGTCACACCTGTTTCTTTATAATCTATTTTAACAACGGATACCACCCGTTTAGCCCCACAATTCACACAAATTTCTTGTGCTTTTTTCACAATTTCTAGTAACACTTCTAACTCACCTTGCATAGTTGTTTCCATTGGTCCAACTACATAATTAACACCTGTAGAATCAATGTATTTTATTACCTCATCAACAACAGTATAAATTTCTTCCTCTGGAACAACTGGCAAAACCTGTAAACTTACATTTGTTTCCATTTAATCATCTCCTTTAAACTAAAAAAGATATATACCAAAGTATATATCTAAAGTTCATACACTTTCCTACGCTAGAATTACCTAGGTCAGGTTTAAGGGTCTATTCTCAGCCAACTATGGCACCCCTAGTTATAATTTATTTAATTTTCATCATTATATCATATTTTTTAAAAAATTACTACATCATTCCTTGCATATTTCCCATAGGATTTAAATCATCTGTTTTTTCTTTAACACTTACAACAGCAGCTTCAGTTGTAAGTAGCATAGATGCAATACTTGATGCATTTTCCATAGCTGATCTTGTTACTTTAGTAGGATCAACTATTCCTGCTTTAGCTAAATCTACATATTCGTTTAATAATGCGTCAAATCCGAATCCATTACTATCATTAATTACATTTTCTACTACTACATCACCTACTAATCCAGCATTGTTAGCAATTTGTCTTAAGGGTTCTTTTAAAGACTCCATAATGATCATAGCGCCTGTTAATTCGTCCCCACTTAAACTATTACACAATTTATTAACTTCATCAATGCAATATAATAAAGTCGTTCCACCACCAGGTACAATCCCCTCTGATACAGCAGCTTTAGTTGCATTTAATGCATCTTCGATTCTCAATTTTTGCTCTTTCATCTCAGTTTCAGTTTTAGCACCTACTTTAATAACTGCCACTCCACCAGATAATTTTGCTAATCTTTCATCTAATTTTTCTTTATCAAAATTTGAAGATATATTTTCTTTTTGGACTTTCAATTGATTAACTCTAGTTTCTATATTTTCTTTACTTCCATACCCATCAATAATAACAGTAAAATCGCTACTAATATTAATCCTTTTTGCTTCTCCTAGCATCTCAATTGTTGTTTCTTCTAATTTCATTCCTAATTCATCACTAACAACTTGACCATTAGTAAGTATAGCAATATCTTCTAAAATAGCCTTTCTTCTATCGCCAAAACCTGGCGCTTTAACAGCAATAACATCAAAAGTACCACGCATTTTATTAACTACTAAAGTAGCTAATGCTTCACCTTCAATATCTTCAGAAATAATTAATAATTTTCTATTTTGTTCAACAATTTTTTCAAGAATTGGTAAAAGTTCTTTAATATTTGCAATTTTTTTATCTGTTATTAAAATATAAGCTTCTATTAAATCAGCTTCCATTTTTTCAGATTCCGTTACCATATATGGAGAAATATATCCCCTATCAAATTTCATACCTTCAACAACATCTAATTCAGTTAATGAGGTCTTTGACTCTTCAATTGTAATAACACCATTTTTCCCAACTTTTCCCATTGCTTCAGCAATAAGTTCACCAATAGTTTCATCAGCAGCAGATATTGAAGCAACATGAGTAATATCATCTTTTGAATCAATATCTTTAGAAATTTCCTTTATTTTTTTTACTACTAAGTCAGTAGCCTTTTGAATTCCTTTTTTCATTATCATCGGATTAGCGCCAGCTACAATATTTTTTAAACCCTCTCTAATAATTGCTTGCGTTAACAAAATTGCTGTTGTAGTTCCATCACCAGCAACATCATTAGTTTTAATAGCCACTTCTTTAACTAACTCTGCTCCCATATTTTCAAATTTATCTTCTAGTTCAATTTCTTTCGCAATTGTCACTCCATCATTTGTAATTAACGGTCCACCATAACTTTTCTCTAATATTACATTTCTACCTTTAGGCCCTAATGTAATTTTTACAGTATCAGCTAATTTATTAACTCCAATTTCAATTTTTCTTCTTGCATCTTCACTAAACTTTA
>JAYEHA010000256.1:0-12441 GCA_034659335.1 Bacillota bacterium | reverse complement strand
ATTGTTTATTATATTCTATATTATTATGATATAATATTTTCTCAAGGAGGTAAACCATGAATAAAAAGAAATTATTATTTTCAATTCTTATCTTATCATTACCAGCAATAGCTGAGATGGCTCTTAATACATTATTAGGCTTTACAGATACAATTATGATTAGTAGATTAATTGGTCCAAATGCACTTGCTGGAGTAGGTTTTGCGAACCAAATAGTTTTTACTTTAATATTTATTTTTTCATCTTTTAACACTGGTGGAACCGCAATTATATCTAGAAATTTTGGAGAAAAAAAATATAACGATATGAATAAAGTTGCCGGTGAAATAATCACCATTAATCTTATTATAGGAATCGTTATTACAATCCTCGCATTACTGTTTAGTAAAAATATTTTTGCTATCTATGATATGACACAAGAAGTTGAAAAAATGACAATAGATTACTTTAAAATTGTTACTTTTGGAATGCCACTAATGTTTTTATCATTTTCTTTTACTACTATATTAAGAGGAAGTGGTGACACACGAACACCAATGATAATTACAGGTATTGTCAATATCACAAATATAATTGGAAACTATGTACTAATTACTGGTTGGGGACCTTTCCCAGCTCTTGGAGTTAAAGGTACAGCTATAGCTACTACAATTTCTAGATTAATAGCTACATTATTATATATTAAAGTCTTATTTTTTAATTCAAATATTACAAAAATAACTTTAAAAGACTTAATCCCAACAAAGAAAAATATACCACCTTTATGGCGTTTAAGTTTTCCAGGTGCTATTGAACAAGCATCAATGCAACTTTCTTTTGTAGCTTTAGGTGTAATTATTTCAATTTTAGATACTACATCTGAAGCAGCTTTTAGAATTCTTATTAATATTGAATCAATATCGTTTATGCCTGCAGTTGGGCTTTCAATAGCTTCTGCCACCTTAGTCGGAAAAGCATTAGGTGAAAAAGATAAAATCAAAGCAAAACTTACTGGATATATTTCATCATTTTTAGCAATTTCATGGGGGATTACTATAGGAATAATGTTTCTTTTAATACCTGATAAACTTATCGGCATTTTTACGACCGAACCCTTACTTATCAAAGCTAGTTTAACAGGAATGATTTTAGCAGGACTTAATCAACCTTTACTTAACTATATGATAGTACAAGGTGGCACTCTTAGAGGAGCAGGTGATACTAGATCAGTTATGATAATTACATCTTTTAGATTATGGCTTATATTTGTTCCAATGTCATATGTATTAATTTCTCACTATAACTTTGGTGTAGAAGCTTGCTGGATAGCAGAAATAACTTCTTTTTTAATATTTATTCCAGTTATATTTAAAAGATTTTATAGTGAAAAATGGTTAGATATCCAAATTTATGAAAACAATTCAAAAAAAATTATATAAATTTTAATTACAAGTTTATATCCATTATAATCGGGTAAAAATAAAATACTAGGAGGCTTATATGAACAAAAAATTAATTATAATACCTTTAATTTTACTTTTATTTTTACCTTTTTTTATATCTAAATCATCATACTCAAACATAAATTTTACAACTGAAGAAATAAACTGGATTAATGAACATAAAACAATTACATTAAGTTATGATCCTATCTACGCTCCAATCGAATTTATGGATGAATCTAATAATTATTCAGGTCTTTCGTCAGATTATATAAAATGGATTAATTCGAATACAAATTTAAATATTAAAATTGAAACATCAAAAAACTGGACCAAAGTACTAGAAAAACTTAAAACCAAAAACATTGATTTAAGCGGTGCAATTACTAAAACTACTAAAAGAAACAAATATATTTTATTTACTGAACCATTTATTTCACTCCCAAATATTATTATTGGAAGAGACACAATTGATAAAAACTTTACGCTTAGCGATATGGATGGATTTACAGTAGCAGTCGTTAAAAATTATGCAATTCATGACTATATTGAAGAAAACTATCCTAATATCAATATTATTACTGTTGATTCATCAAAAGAAGGTTTAAAAAGAGTATCTTTTGGTATGACTGATGCTTTTATTGGAGATATTGCTCAAGTATCTTCTAATTTAGATAATCTCAATTTAACAAATTTAAAATACATTAATGAAACTGAATTTACTTATAACCTTTCATTTGGTGTAAGAGATGATTATGATATTTTAGTTTCAATACTTAATAAATCTCTAGCTTCAATTCCGCAAGAAGAAAAAGATAAAATCTATAATAAATGGATTAATATTAAACCTTATGAAAATAGAAAACTAAAATCATATATGTTATATACTTCAATTGCTTTATTACTTATTATATCATTAGTATTAATCAATAATATCTACCTTTCTAAAAAAATAAAAGAAAAAACCAAAGAATTAACTGCCACTAATAATAAACTTGAACTATTAAATAATAATTTAAATAATTTAGTATTAAAAAGAACGGGAAAATTAAGCGAAAGTATAAAAAAACTTACTAAAACGAAAGATGAATTATCAGAAATCAAAAAAATGATTTCACTAAATGAACTAATCATAGGTTTATCAAATGAACTTGATAGTCCTATAGGAAATATTAAAACTATTAATAGTTTTATGAGAATTAGCAACGATTCATTTTCAAAGAAATTAACTAGTAATGATATTTCAAAAGATTATTTAATAAAATACTCTCAACAATTAAATGAAAACATTAATTTATTAGATTCTTCAATCAGAAAGACTAATCATCTAAATTCAAGTTTAAAAAAACTTAAATTACATGAAAAAATTGATACTGATAATTTTATTAATCTCAACTTATTAATTACTGAGCTTAAAA
Organism: Bacillota bacterium; assembly: GCA_034659335.1. Lineage (GTDB taxonomy): Bacteria > Bacillota > Clostridia > Peptostreptococcales > Acidaminobacteraceae > HSG29. Next base: position 9,602 of record JAYEHA010000256.1, on the reverse strand, counting down.
AAGAATATATCTTTAAGTATAAAAATATTAATATGGATCTTATTATTAATATGGATGATAATCTTAATGATTTAGAAGTTCCGAAAAATCAAATTTCATTTATTATTAAAGAACTCATTGATAACAGCCTATTTCACGCTTATAACCAAACTAATATTTATGAAATATTATTAAATTTTATTATTACTAAAGAAAACTTAATAATATCTATTAAAGATCATGGAATGGGAATAAAAGAAGAAAATCTAAGTAAAATTTTTGATCCTTTTTTTACCACAACAAGACAACGTGGTTCAATTGGATTAGGATTATTTATTGTTTATAATATTGTTAATAATATTTTAAAAGGTAAAATAGATTTAAAAACTAGTGATGCAGGTACAACTTTTAAGATTACTATACCTAGAAATAGTTGCTGTTCAAACCAAAAATAAAAAATACCCCAAATAGCTAATCCACCATACTAAAATTTCAATAAATTAAACATTTGAATTTCTTCTCTTTTCGTGTATAATTAAGTGCTATGCGAAAGGAGATTTTTTATGAATAAAAAAGAACAAAAATTTCTAATTGGAATGTTATTTTTAACTATGTTAATATTATCCATTTCATTTAGTTTTGTTGGTATTTTTATACCAACGTTTAAAGAAGTCTTTAACATTTCAGATAAATTAATAGGACTCTTTTTATCAGTAATTCAAATTATTACATTAGTTTCATATATGATTGCAAATAAATTTAGTGATAAATTTGGTCAAAAAAAATTAATGCTAATAGGATTATTAATTAGCGCTATTTCTTTTACACTAGTTAGCTATTCACAAACTTTTTCCCATCTATTAATTGGCTATATATTTATAACTTTTGCACTTAGTTTTATGTTATTAAGTATTAATACAACTTTGCCTCTAATCCAAGTATCATTTCAATCTGCTCTTTTAAATATGGTACATGGCTTTTTCGGTTTTGGAAATACACTTAGTCAAAAGATAATTGCTATACTTCTTAATCATAATATTGAATGGCAGGAAATATATAGATATATAAGTTTTGGTTTTTTATTTACTTTATTTTTATATATGTTTGTCTATGATGTTAATAACTCTAAATCTAAAAATTTAAAAAAAATAAAAATAAAACAAAAAAAAGAATTAGCATTATTTATTTTTGCATTAGGATTTTATGTAAGCGCTGAAATTCAAACTGGTAATTGGTTTATGAATTTACTTAAAAACAATTATTCAATAACTACTTTGAATGCTACTACTTATACAGCCCTATTCTTCGGATTATTTACAACTGGTAGATTTATCGGTGGTTTTATTACTGAAAAATTTGGTTATTTTAAAAGTATAATTACATCAAGTACTATTTCAATAATTATCTATTTGATAGGTATGATATTAAAAATTAATGGCTTATATTTTATTTCTTTATCTGGTCTTTTCTTTGCAATTATTTATCCTACTACTATTGCTTTAGTTGGAAAAATATTTACTCAAACATCATCAAAAGCTATTGCAATAATATCTACAAGTGTATCAATTTTCGTTTTAATCTCTAGTTTATTAATTGCCAACTTAAATGACTTAATAGGTCCTTATTTGTCATTTTACTTAATACCGATTTTCCAATTGATAAGTCTATTTTTTTATATTAAACTTAATTCAACTTTTAAAGAATATGACTAAAAATATAATAAAAAATTATTTGCTATTATTATACTTTTTTCTAAACGATGATTATTAATATATTTATCGTATTAATTTTACATTTTCCAATCTTTTCATTTAAACAGAATTATACTACAGAAAACTTTTAATCCCATAAATCAATTTTTTCTAATAAATAGAATAATACTTTCTTTGATTTTGTAATAACTGTGCTTCACAAGTCATTCCTACTTTTAAATTAGATCTTTTCCCTTTATAACTATATAACGGCTTATTTTCTACATCTGCTTTAATAATATAACTATTTATTCCGTTTGTTTCATTGAATATTGAATCTTCACTTATAGTTACTACTTTTCCTTTTAACATGCCATATTCCTTATAAGGTAAAGAATTAAATTTATATTTAATTGTATCTCCAACTTTAATATTCATTATTTCTCTTTCTAGCATGGATATTTCTACTTTATATTCAAAATTATCTTTTGGAATTACATTTGCTATTACTTCTCCACCTATAATATAATCTCCTAATGATATTTTCTTCTTAAGATTTATTACTCCATCTGTCTCTGCTTTAATAATGCATTTTTCAATATTTAAATTTGTGCTATCTAAATCATTTTTTCATCTTCAAATATTATTTCTTCAACACTCTTTTTTGAATGAACAATTATTGTTTCATTTTCTGCCTTTTCAACACATCTAAAGTCAATATGTCTTTCATAACTTTTCTTTTGATTATTTTTTGTTTTTCTGAAATCGTCGAAATATTCAATTAATTTATCCGTCACCTCAACCTTTTTAATTCATTCATTTAGTTCGCTATCTCTGTGTATTATTTTCATTTTTTCTCCTTCCAAATAATTCATTTAAGTATAATTAAAATATTAATTTCTAATAAATTTTGATGCAAGCTCCTTACTGACATCGCCCATTAAAACTTCTAAGTATTACAAATAATTGGTATAAATAACAAAAGCTTTATGCATAGCTATATTTAACTCGAATAATGAATAAAACCCTTTTTCGGGCAAAAAAACAGCTGCTTCATCAGCAACTATTTGTGTACAAAAAAAACTAAAGCAATTTAATGCCTTAAGATCTTTTTTTATGATTTTAATTTTTTTACAATACATTTGGGTCAAGTTGAATCCGCTACTAATCCGCTACTAATCCGCTACTAATCCGCTATTACATAAATTATTCAGGCAATATATATTTCCGCCCTCTACCATTTCCACGAGCTTCAATCATACCTTTATCTTGCAAATCTATAAATATTTTTCTTACCCATGCTGGCGACAATCCGATTAATTCCACAGCTTGTTTATTTGTTATTTCTTTATTATTTAAAACAAATTCTATAATCTTCTTTTCGTTCTCATTTAATCCGCTCATAATCAGACGAATAGGAGGTAATTCCATGATTATTATGGAATATATAAAAGAAAAGGATATAATTAATCTATTATTAATTGGTTTACTTATCATTCTGATCTTTAGATTTTCAGGAGATATAGTAACATCGGTTTTTAATATTGGAGCTGAACTAGGTCAATCTATTGGTGATGCAATCTGAGGATAAGAGAAGGATATACAGCAAGATAATTTCTAAGAAATAAGTTCATGCAGTTGGTGAAACCCAATTGCATGATTTTTTAATATAATAGACCTTATACATTATATTTTAGGTTAAGTTGCCTTTTTTACAAGGTTATTCACAATTTTTCTGTTATTATATTACAGAAATGCTCTTATACTAGTTATATAGAAGATTACTCTTTTAGTTCCAGTAAGTGGTTCCTAATAATAATTTCAATAATTCTATTTTATCATTTTCCTTCTCGTTATTCACTATATGCTTATTTTCCTTTATTGCTTCAAGAGATATATCGAAGCCATAGGCATATAATTCCCATAAAAATTTATTACATTTTCTATCATTCTCTTTATCAATTAAATTGAGCAATCGATTGATAGAATTCATTTCACTATCCCTATTTTGTTTCATAGTATTAAATTTATTCTTATCAATAAAAATAAGAAGTTCTTCTCCGATTATAGATCTATAATCAGTAGAATTATTTAATTGATGATAATTCTTTAAATTTTCACAAAATTGTCTATACATTAAAATCATCCTTAAATTGAATTAAATTTTTTCTAAATTCTTTTAAGACAATCTCACTAATATCAATTCTATTAATGACTTCGTCAATTAATGCATTAATTAAACAAATATCAGTATCAATAATTAGCAAACCAATGTCTTTAATATCTTTTTCAGAGTAACGTCCAATTTTACTCAAGATCAAATCTTCCTTTGATAAAACGTAGATATTACTAAAATTTTTAAGCTTTTTCACCCTTTTTTTAAATGATAGAGGTACTGTCGTTAAATACATATCTAACATATCATAGGTATCAAATAACTTAAATAATTTCCCGATTTCCGCTGGATAATTCATATCTAAAAAATCAATATCTAGAGTTGCTCTATTGAAGTAATTTCCCAATATAGCACCTGATCCACCAACTAAGTAGATTGATGGATAATTAATACCACGCATATTTGCAAAGTCTTCAAAATCTCTCAGTAAATTTTTTAGTATTTCTTTATTCTTTAAATCCATTAAAGTCACTCCTAATTTGCAAAAATAATAATTTTACCTTTAGTTTATTTTATCAAATGATTATAAATTAAGCAATGATCTAATACATTAAATTCCTTCAAAATAGTTACTGTTCACACATCTAATTGATAATTAAAACAAAATTAACAGTTAAAAAAGCTCTAGAAAAGTTTGAAAAAACTTAAAAAAGAGCTTTTTGCGATCATTTTTATTATATAATAAACATAGAGAAACATTGGAATACAAAGCTTTATAGAACATATCGCAGGAAATTCAACCATGAATATACTTAATTATCAAAATAATCATGCGATAACTTCGAAAAGTGTAACTTTATAGTTGCAACAATGTGGGTACTCTTATCTTAACATTTATAACTCCCTAAATAATTTAAAAAATTAGAGTATATATCTGTTTTTTTTTCAAATTTTTGGGTATAATAGCTTTGAGGAGTTGATATTATGACATTAAAAGTTAAGATTATAAGTTTAGCGCTAATAATTGTTTTAGTTTTTTCTTTAATCATATTTTTCTATATTTTACCTACTGTAAATGGGATTATTAAAGATAGAACGCTAGTAAAATTAAAGGAACATACCGAAATACCTATCTCAATTCTAATAAGATATAATAATTTAATTAATGATGGTTCTTTAGAATTAGAAACAGCTCAAAAACAAGCTTACAAAGAAATTGAAAATTTACGTTATGATAATGGCAATGGATATTTTTGGATTAATAATACATCGAAACCAATTCCTAAAATGATTATGCATCCAATAGCTCCTACTCTCAATGGCCAATTACTTAATAATGAAAAATATGAAGTTGTAGGTGATAACAATATAAATTTATTTACAGCAATGGTAAATGTAACTGAAGACAATCCAGAAGGTTATGTCTCATATTTATGGCCAAAACCTGATACAGATGGTGTTTTCCCAAAAGAATCATATGTATACAAATTCAAACCTTGGAATGCAATTATAGGAACAGGCATATATATTGATGATTTAGAACTCATTCAAGCTGATATTACAAAAAAAGTTTTAATAACAATAATCGCAACTATTATTTTTTCAACTATTCTTATAATATTAATTATAATTCCAATTCAAAAAACAATATTAAATATAACAACACATTCAGCTAAATATTCTGAATTAGATTTTAGAGAAAATGTTACTGTAACCTCTAAAGATGAATTTGGAAATATTGCCGACGCTTTTAATTCTATTTCAGCAGGTTTAAGAAAACTACTTACTAATCTTAATATAATAACTGATACTGCAACAGTAAGTTTTTCAGGAATTTCAAATGATATGGCTTCATTTTCTACAGGAATGAATGATAGCACTATCAAAGCTAAGGATATATCTGACGAATTAAATAAATCATATAAAAAAATAGAACTAGTTGAAGAAACTATTGTTGAAGCATCAAAAGCAATAACAACAATTGCAGAAAGAGCTACAGAAGGTGCAATGCTTTCTACTGATATTCAAAAAAATGCTAAAGAGTTAGAAGAAAATTCAAAAACATCTTCTAAAAATACTAAAGAAATATATTTTGCTACTAAAAATAATTTAGAAACTGCTATTGAAAAAAGCCAAAATGTAAAAAAAATCAATAAATTATTAGAATCAATTTTATCAATTACTGAACAAACTAATTTACTTGCTTTGAATGCTTCAATAGAAGCTGCAAGAGCAGGGGATGCTGGCAAAGGTTTTGCAGTTGTTGCAAATGAAATTGGAAAACTCGCTGATTCGTCTCAAGAGATGGTTAGTTCTATTAAAAAAACTGTTGATGAAGTAGTAGGATCTGTTGATAATTTAGCCATACATTCAAACGAAGTATTAGATTTTATTGATGAAAAAGTTCTAAAAGATTATGACAAACTTTTGGATATTTCAGATAGATATTATAATGATGCTAATAGTTTTAATGATCTTATGTCTGATTTATCTGCGATTTCTGAAGAATTAAGTAGTTCTATGGAATCAATTTCGTTTAGTATGGAAGAAGCTTCTAAATCAGCTCAAAGGGGCTCTCAAGGTGTTACTACAATTATTACCTCAAATAATGACTTAAATAAAAGAGCTAAATTAATAGCGTCCACATCAACTGATAACATTAAAATTCTTGAAGATTTAAATAATCTAGTAAATACATTTAAATATTAAATCAAAGATTTTCATATAATAATTTAGGCAAAAATCAAAAAAATGAGGTTAAAAAAAGATAAGACTTATAAATATCTTTCGCTAACCTCATTTTTAATTTTGTATATTGAATAAAATAACTTTCTTATTCTCTATAGAGATAGAATCTTTCCTAACTTCAGAACATAAGCAAAAATAGATTTATTACATTTTTAAGAAAAGTGATATTATTTTTTATATAAAAAAACTTCATAATATGCTTTAATATTCACCTATCGCAAAATGATTCTTTTAACGGCTTGTTTTCATTTATCTTTTTTTAATTACTGCGACCATTGATCCTCTCTTAAGCCCATGTGCTCTATGAGAAAAAAACATTTCACTATTACATTTAGTACAATAATCTGATGTTTCAATATTTTCTTTTCTTATTTTCACATTTAGTAAATCATATTCAATAATCTTCTTTAAATCGAGCATATATTTTTCTCTTTTTCTTTCAAAGAATTGATCATATTTATCATTTTTTTTAATAAATTTATCATATACATCATTATCTACTTCGTAACAACATGCTCCAATTGATGGACCAATCCCAACAATAATATCTTTAACGTTAGAATTATATTCATTTATAAATTTATTTATCATATCACCAGCAATATTTAAATACGTTCCTCTCCAACCAGAATGAGCAACACCAATAATTTCTTTTTTTATATCAGCAAAAAATATTGGTACACAATCAGCATGAAATGTTACTAATCCAAAATCAGATAAATCAGTTATTAATCCATCATAATTTTTACAATTAATTTTACTATTATCTTTAACTACTAATATTCTGTTATCATGTACCTGGTCAGCAAAAATTACACTTTCTCTTTTAAGATTAAAAAGTCCTAAAAATATTTCACAATTCTTTTTAATATTTTCTTGTAAATCATCACTTTCAAACCTTAAATTCATACTAGAATAATATCCTTCACTAACCCCACCACTTCTAGTTGAAAACCCATGACTTAAGAAATCGTGCTTATTAAAATTTTTAAAAGTTAAATACTCTACATTATTTACTATTTTATTTTCCATATCATCTCTCTTTTAATCAAACAATTCTATTCTCTTTTACAACTCTATTTCCATCAACGATTTAAGTTTTTTTACATTAAGATTTTGTCGAATAAAATAATCAATAACAGTTTTATCTGTACAATGACCAGTATATATATATTCAATTTCTTTAAATGTATTTACTAATTCTTTTACATTTTCGTTTACTTCTTTTAAATGAAAGCCGCCAATAACTGAATAAACTTTATCAGTTTTCATTATTTTCTTTGCATAATTAATAATATTTTCAATCCCCGAATGAGAACAACCAGTAATTATTATTAACCCTTTTTCATCATTAATTACTAATGCAGAGTCATCATATATATAGTCATTATCACCATTTTGTAATTTATATTTAGTTAATCTACCTTTAATTTCTCCTAAAAAACAAATTTTTTCATTTATATAATATATACCTTTTGATTCAATTATATTAAACTTTTTGTTAATTTCAGATCTCGTTTGATTCAAACCAACATAAGTTCCATCAGGTCTATATCTTTTTAAAAAAACATCTGGATGACATATTAAATCTTTATTTCCTAAATAAAGTAGTCCATTCCCATGATCATAATGTCCATGACTTAAAATCACAGTTTTAATATCATTAAAATTTACATCCATTTTATGTCCATTTTTAATAAAAAGATTTGATTGTGCAGTATCAAATAAAAATTTTTCGTTTTTATATTCAAAATATAATGATAATCCATGCTCTTTTATAACATTATCATTTTCTACTAATACTTTAATCAACATAATTTTTGCCTAAAGGTTTTAAATCAATATCTCTTTTGATTTTTTTTATAGATCCAACTAATAATTTTATTTCATTTTCAATATCAATCATATTTACTACTTCAGATGGAGAATGCATATAACGTAAAGGCAATGACATAAGTGCTGTTGCTACTCCCTTACCGGTAACTCTTAACTGATCTGCATCAGTACCGGTTTTAGCAGGTGTTAACTCATATTGGAGACTGATTTTTTCTTCTTTAGCAGTCTCAACAAATATATTGTTTACCACTTTATTAATTGGTGATCCCATTGATATTACAGGGCCATTTCCTAACTTAACGTCTCCATGCTCGCATTTATTCATCCCTGGATAATCAGTTGCAAAAGTAACATCAACAGCTATTGCTATATCTGGCTTTATCTGACTAGCTGCAAAATATGCACCATTTTTTATTGTTTCTTCACTAACTGTAGAAACTGAATAAACACCAATATCAATATTTTCTTTGCTGAGTTCACGAATCACTTCTGCCACTATAAATGAACCAGTTTTATTATCAAGTCCTCTTGCTACAATATTATTATTCATTAAATGTTTATAGCTCACATCATATACAACAAAATCTCCTACTCTTATTATTCCTTCTAAATCTTTTTTAGATGATGCACCTACATCAATAAATATATCACTTACTTTTAATTTATCTTTAGCACCACCTTGATGTTCAGCAACTACTCCAACTGCTCCATAAACTTCTTTAGTTCCTAAAACTTTAACTCTTTTTCCTAAAGCAAGCTTTGGATTAATACCTCCAGATTTCTGAACATATATAAATCCATTATCATCAATATAGTTTACAATAAAAGAAATTTCATCAGCATGACCTGCTAATAACACTTTAAAATCTGCTTCTGGATTAATTATACCAATAGCATTTCCTGATAAATCTGTTCTAATCTCATCTGCATATTCTTTAACATATTCAATCCATTTATTTTGAAAGTTTTCTTCACTCCCTGATGGTGAATACGTCATTAACAATTCTTCTAAAAATTTTCTTGATTTCTCAATCATTATTATCATCTCCTATACTGATGATACTATTAAAATATATACTTTACAAGCAAAAAAGCCTATCAATTAAGAAGGCTTTATATATAACGTGAAGTTGATAACATCCTTTTTTTGAAATCCTTACTCACTACTTAACTACCAACTAACTTTTTCAAATTAAAAATCGATATTTTTCAGTAAACTAACAACTTCCTAA
>JAYEHA010000255.1:0-12441 GCA_034659335.1 Bacillota bacterium | reverse complement strand
ACCCATGGGTTTATTAATGATTTTAATAAACAAAAAGAAATTATTGAAAATGTAGAACCGGATTATGTTCTTTGTGAAAAGTTAGAAAATTTGAAATTAAATTCTAAAGAAGATTTTGATAAAATTGATAAAATCTTAAAAGGTTATGATAATTATTCTGGAAATTTAATATCAATTTTGCAAAAAGTTCAAGAGGAAATCAATTATATACCTAAAGAAATAATTGCACATTTATCTAAAAAAACTAAGATTAATGAAGCTAAGATATTTGGTGTAGTAACATTTTATTCTCAATTTAGAATGGAACCTATAGGAAAACATTTAATTATGCTTTGCCAAGGAACAGCATGTCATGTAAATGGTTCTGAAAAAATTGGAGAAGCAATAAAAGATTGTTTAAATATTGATGTTGGAGAAACTACTAATGATAATTTGTTTACATATACAAACGTTGCATGTTTAGGTTGTTGTTCTTTAGCGCCTGTTATGATGATAGGTGATAAAACTTATGGAAATTTAACTTCAGCTAAAGCAAAAGAAATTATTGAAAAAATAAAATCAGAAGAATAAAGGAGATTAATTATGAATATAAAAGTAGGAGCTAGTAGTTGTGGTATTGCTGCTGGTGCTGATGAATTAATTGATATACTTCAACAAAATTATAAAGATATCTCTACTGAAGTAACTGGTTGCATTGGTTTATGTTATTTAGAACCAATTATTGATGTTTATGATGATGATAAGTTATACAGACATGTAAACGTAAAACCAGAAAATTTAGAGGGAATCATAAATAACCCTAAAATTGGGAAAACACTTATATTAGATGAAGATAATGAAAGATTAAATAAACAAGTTAAAATAGTAACAGAAAATTACGGAGTTGTTAATCCCGAAAAAATTGAAGATTATATTGAAGTTGGTGGATATAAAGCAATTGAAAAATGTGTGAAAAATTTAACTTCAGAAGAAATTATTAGCGAAATGAAAATTTCAGGTTTAAGAGGTAGAGGCGGAGCAGGTTTCCCAACTTGGTTTAAATGGAATGCAGCACTTAATTCAAAGAATAAAAAGAAATATATTGTTTGTAATGCTGATGAAGGAGATCCAGGTGCTTTTATGGATAGATCTGTATTAGAAGGAGATCCACATAAACTTATTGAAGGAATGATGATTGCGGGTTATGCAATTGGTTCAGATGAGGGTATTGTTTATGTAAGAGCTGAATATCCACTTGCAATTAAACGTTTTCAAAAAGCAATTGATGATGCATTAGATAAAGGATTATTAGGAAATGATATTTTTGGTGTAAAAGGTTATAATTTTAATGTTAATATTAAAGCAGGTGCTGGTGCATTTGTTTGTGGTGAAGAAACTGCACTTATCTCATCACTCGAAGGTAAACGCGGAATGCCTAAATTAAAGCCACCATTCCCTGCTCAAAAAGGTTATTTAGATTTACCAACAAATATTAATAATGTTGAAACTTTATCAAATGTTCCATGGATAATTAATCATGGAGCTTTAAAATTTGCGAGTTATGGAAATGAAGACTCTAAAGGAACTAAGTTGTTTGCTCTTACAGGTAAAATTAAAAAAGGTGGATTAGTTGAAATACCAATGGGTATGTCATTGAGAAAAGTTATTTTTGATCTTGGTGGTGGAATAAAAGATGGTTTAGAGTTTAAAGGTGTGCAAATGGGTGGACCATCAGGTGGTTGCTTACCGAAAGAGTTTCTTGATATTCCTATTGATTATAAAACAATTACTGCTACTGGAGCAATTATTGGTTCGGGTGGAATGGTAGTTATGGATGAGACTAACTGTATGGTAAATATGGCTAAGTTTTTTTTAGAATTTACTTGTGATGAATCGTGTGGTAAATGTACTTACTGTAGAGTTGGAAATAAGAGAATGTTAGAAATTTTAATTCGTATTACTGAAGGTAAGGGAAAATTAAGTGATCTGGATTTATTAGAAGAGTTGGCAATAAAGGTTAAAGAAGGTTCATTATGTGGACTTGGTCAGACTGCTCCTAATCCAGTGTTAACGACTTTAAAATATTTTAGAGATGAATATATAGAACATATTGAAGATAAAAAATGTAGTTCTTTAACATGTAAAGCTTTAATACATTATAATATTGATCCTGAAAAATGTATTGGATGTACAGCTTGTAGCAGGGTGTGCCCAGCAAATACTATCGAAGGTAAAGTTAAAGAAAAACACATTATTATTCAAGAAAATTGTATTAAATGTGGAAAATGTTATGACGTATGTAAATTTGATGCAATTTATATTGATTAGGAGGATTTAAATGTCTAAAATATTAGTAAATATAGATGGTTGTGAGATAGAAGCTTTTAAAAATCAAACTATTTTAGAAATATGTAATGATAATGGTTTTGATATTCCAACTCTATGTCATAATGAAATGTTAGAAAATTATGGTTCGTGTGGTTTATGTGTAGTTGAAGTTGAAGGAACAAATAAATTACTTCGTTCTTGTTCAACAGTTGCACAAAATGGAATGATTATTAGAACAACTAGTCATCGTATTGTTGAATCTAGGAAAACAACGCTTGAATTATTGCTATCTTATCATACTGGAGATTGTAAAGCTCCATGTACTTTAGCGTGTCCAGGAAGTGTTGATGTTCAAGGATATGTTGGATTAATAGCAAATAAAGAATTTGATGAAGCATTAAAATTAATCAAAGAAAAATTACCATTACCTTCATCTATTGGAAGAATATGTCCTCATCCATGTCAAACGGCTTGTAGACGTGGCATTGTTGATGATCCTTTGTCAATTGCTTGGCTTAAAAGTTATGTTGGAGATATTGATCTAAAGAAAGATGAATCTTATATGCCTAAAATTTCTAATGAAAAAAATAAAAAAATATCTATAATTGGTGGGGGACCAAGTGGTCTATCAGCTGCGTATTTTCTAAGGGAAAAGGGATATGAAGTAGTTTTATATGAAGCAATGCCTGAATTTGGAGGTATGTTAAAATATGGAATCCCATTATATAGATTACCAAAAGATGTACTTAAAAGTGAAGTTAAGGAAATTGAAAAAATGGGAGCTAAACTCATTCCTAATACAAAAATTGGAAGAGATATACAGTTTGAGCATATTAGAAAAAACTCAGATGCAGTTTATGTTGCTATAGGAGCTTGGAAGAGTTCTATAGTTAGATGTTCGGGAAATGATCTTAATGGTGTACATGGCGGAATAGAATTCTTAAATAAATTTGCAATAAATGAACCTATGAAAACAGGTAAGAAAATAGCTGTTATAGGTGGAGGTAATACGGCAATGGATGCATGTAGAACTTCAATTAGATTAGGTGCAGAAAAAGTATATGCTATTTATAGAAGGACAAAAGATGATATGCCAGCAGTCGATGTTGAAATTACTGAGGCTTTAGAAGAAGGGGTTGAACCAAAATTTTTATTAAATCCTGTTGAAATAATAAATGATGGAAATGGAAATGTTAAGGGTATTAAACTTGAAAAAATGAAAAAGGTTGGTATTGATTCACGTGGAAGATCTAAAGTTGAACCAACTGGAGTATTTGAAACAATTTATGTTGATTCTGTGATTATGTCTATAGGTCAAAAGCTTAATATTGATGGACTAGAATCAATTGAATTAAATGAACGTGGGAATATTCATTCTAAAATTAATACTTTTGAAACAAATTTAGATGGAGTTTTTGCTGGTGGAGATTGTATTAATGACGGAGCTGATATAGCAATTCATGCAATTGATGATGGACGAAAAGCATCAATTATTATTGATTCTTATTTACATGGTGAAATAAAACCTATAAAAGATGAATATTATGTTGAAAAAAAGAATTTAACAATTGATGATTTTCCAGATGTAATTAAAAAAGAAAAAATATCTATGCCACATGAATCTCCAGAAGCTAGAAAACGTAATTTTGTTGAGGTTATTCATGGATTTTCTGAAGAAAAAGCGGTTGAAGAAGCTAGCAGATGTTTGGAATGTGGATGTAAGGAAGTATTTAAATGCGATTTATTAAAATATTCAAATGAATATGATGTTGCTCCTGAAAGGTTTGAAGGAGATAAAAATTTATATGAAATAGATGATAGACATTCATATATAATTAAAGATTCAAATAAATGCATACATTGTGGTTTATGTATTAGAGTATGTGATCAAGTAATTGATATTGGTAGTTTAGGTTTAGTTAATCGAGGGTTTGAAACTGTTGTACTTCCGGCACTTGATAAATCATTAGATGAATCTAATTGTATTAGTTGTGGTCAATGTGTTAATATTTGTCCTACAGGCGCATTACAGGAGAAGATAAATATTGATAAACCAATACCAATTATTCCTGATATAACACATACTACATGTGCTTCTTGTTCGATTGGTTGTCAAGTTAATATTGAATCTAAAGGAGATCTATTACTTAAAGCAATCCCGGATTATATGGATATAACTAGTAATGGACTATTATGTAAAAAAGGGAAATTTGAATTTAATAATGTAAATAATAACGATAGATTATTAAAGCCAATGATTAATAAAAATGGTGTTTTAGAAGAAGTAAGTTTTGATGAGGCTATTTTATATATAGCAAGAAAAGCACAATCTATTAAATTGCTTTATGGTAAGCATAGTTTGGGAGTTTCTATATCAGATAAATTGACAAACGAAGAAATTTATTTGGCAAAGAAATACGCTCAGGAAATTTTAAACACTGATAATATTTTCAATATTAATGGTAAAAAATGTGGATTATTTGAAGTGCTCGGCGTTGATGCTTCAACTAATACTTTAAATGAAATAATAAATACAGACGCTGTTATTTCAATTAAGGCTGATCTTATGGAAGATTATTTAATAACAGGCTTAAAAGTAAAAAGCGCTTTTGATAATGGGGCAACAATTATAAATCTTAACGATAAAATAACAAAAGCAGACGATTGGGCATCTGATTTAGTAATTAGTAATGATATTTCTGATGTCTTAAATGATATTTATTTAGCAATTAGTGAAAAGAAAAAAGTTTCAAATAAAATCCAAAATATTGTTAATGTGATAAAAGAAAAGAATAAAATTATGTTTATATTTGATGAAGAAAATGTTTCAACAAATGATGAAATATTAATTGCAAATATTGTAAAAATGACGAATCATATCGGTAGTCCAAGAAATGGTATTATTAAGTTAAGAAAAAACATTAATGGACAAGGATTAGTTGATATGGGTGTAGTATCAGATGCTAGTGTATATCTAGATAAAATTGAAAATAAAGATATTAAAGGCTTGCTTGTTCTTGGAAATGAATTGAAAAACACTCAAAAATTAGATTCACTAGATTTTTTAATGATAATGACAGATAAGTTAACTAAGGAAGCTATGAAAGCAGATGTTATTTTACCTATTGCATATTTAGCTGAGTCAGATGGAACAGTAACTTCATGCGATAGAAGAATTTTATTTGTAAATTCAGTTATAAAGTCTAAAATTGGTTATACAAATTTAGATGCTATTAAAGAATTGATGAATATTTATAGTACTAATATAGAATTTAATACAGCAAAAGAAATTACAGAAGAAATTTGTAAAAATGTTAAAAAGTATGATGGAATATGTGATATTCTTAAAGTTCCATATTGGCCTGCAAAATCATCACGAATACTATTTGCAGAAAATAGTGAATATAAATTATAATAATTAGATTAAAATAGCCAGCTAATAGTAAATTTAGCTGGCTTTTAATTATAAATAAATGATAAAATTAATAGAGGTGATAAAATGTCAATTGAAATAGTACATGTATTAAGAGGAAATAAAGTAGAAAGTATTCATCGAGGTGACATTGTAATTGTAGATATTAATAAAAATATTTTGTTTGAATATGGAAATGGTTATAAAAGAACATTTTGGCGTTCAGCAGCAAAACCATTTCAAGCAATTCCAATGATAGAAGCGGGTGGAATTGAAAAGTTTAAATTTACAAAATCTGAAATTGCACTTATTTGTTCATCACATGGTGGTGAAAAGAAACATGTTGAAACAGTAAGAAATATTTTAAAAAAAATTGGAAAGACAATAAATAATTTAGATTGTGGAATTTCGAATCCAATGCATTCTAAAACATATATTGAGATGTTAAAAAAAGGTGAAAAATTTATAAAAGCTAATAATCCGTGTTCAGGAAAACATTCCGGAATGCTAGCTCTTGGTGTGCTAAGAAAGTATAATCTTGAAAATTATATTTTAATTAATCATAAAATTCAACAGGAAATGTTAAAATCAATTAGTAATGTTACTGAATTAGAAATTGAAGATATTGATCTCGCTATTGATGGCTGTGGAGTTCCTGTATTTGGATTACCAATTTATAATATGGCACTATCTTATGCAAAACTTGCTGATGAAAATAGAATGAAATCTTTAAAAAAAATATCTGATGCAATGATTGAAAATCCATATTATGTTGCAGGGACTGATAGACTAGATACAATAATAATGGAAGAAACAAAAGGTAAAGTTTTAGCAAAGCTTGGAGCTGAATCTGTTTACTGTATGTCAATAATAAATAAAGGAATAGGAATAGCAATGAAAACTGAAGATGGTTCTTATAGAGCACTTGATGCTGTCATACCATCACTTTTATTAAAGCATGGTTATATTGAAAATCAAGAGTATGAAAATATAATAAAAAGAGTAAAAGTAAATATTAAAAATCATAGAAATGAAATAGTTGGAAGAATTATTTCTGTAATTTAATGAACCTTAAGGACAAGTCTCTTTCCTAATAGTCTTTTTTAAATAAAATTTGCAGAATTAGCAACGTAACATTACATAAACAAGGGATGAAAATAATTATTTAATAAAGTCTTATGTCTTAATGGGAATTAATATGATAAAATATAAAAAAAGATAAGAAAGGAGTGCTAATGTTTTTAGCAAATAATTATGAAATTTAAAGTTGATAAAAAAGTTTTTGAAAAAATTCCAAATCTGTATATTGGAGTTGTTGTAGCATACAATGTAGATAACGAAAAAGAATATTCCGATATTAAAAAGTTACTTGATGATGTTCAGCAAAGTTATAAAGAAAAATTTGAGAATATAACTTTAAGAGAGCAAAAGAATATTGCTGCATATAGGAATGTATTTACTGAATTAAAAATCAATCCTAATAAATATATGAGCTCTATTGAAGCAATGAGTAAAAGGGTATTAAGTGGTAAGCTTTTACCTTCTATTAATCCAATAGTTGATTTAGTAAATTATATTTCATTAAATAATATTGTTCCAATGGGAGCTCATGATATTGATCAATTGGTTGGCAATATTCATATTAGATTTTCAAATGATTTAGATGAATTTACACCTTTAGGTAGTAATAAAAAAGAAATTCTTAAAGATGGTGAACTTGTATATTCAGATGATGAAGTTATTAGAACAAGACGCTGGATATGGAGACAAAGCAGTAGAGGTAAAATTGATAAAACAAGTAAAAATATATTTTTTCCGATTGATGGTTTTATTGGGGAGAATGAAGATTCAATTAATAATGCAATGAATGATATAGAAAGCCTATTAAAAGATATTTTTAACTGTGAAACAAAAGTAGGAATTGTTTCTAAAGATAATCCTGAAATATTTATTTAATTAAGAGAGAAAGGATAATTTTGGAGAAATTAAAAATACTAAAAAAGCATTTTGGATATGATAATTTTAAGAATGGTCAAGAAGATATAATTGGAAAAATTTTAAATAAAAGGGATGTAATGGGAATTATGCCTACTGGTGGTGGAAAATCTCTATGTTTTCAACTTCCGGCTTTAATTTTAGATGGAATAACTATTGTTATTTCGCCACTCATTGCACTTATGAAAGATCAAGTTGATGGATTAATTGAAAATGGAATTAAAGCTACCTATTTAAATAGCACATTAACTAATAGTGAGACAAATAAAAGAATTACTGCATTAGTAAATAATGAATATCAATTGCTTTATGTAGCACCTGAAAGACTTTTATCAAACGATTTTTATAATCTTTCTAGAAGAATTAATATTTCTCTAGTAGCTATAGATGAAGCTCACTGTATTAGTCAATGGGGACATGATTTTAGACCAAGTTATAAAAACATTCCAATTTTTATATCTAAGCTTAAAGACAGACCAGTTGTTGCAGCTTTTACTGCAACTGCAACTGATTATGTAATTAAAGAAATAAAAAACCTATTAGAATTGAAGAATCCTTATGAGTTGATCACAGGTTTTGATAGAGAAAATCTTTTTTATAAAGTTATAAAACCTAGTGATAAATATAAATATCTTAAAGAATATTTAAATAATAAATTTAGTGAAGGTTCTGGTATTGTTTATTGTTCTACACGAAAATCAGTAGAATCTTTGAATAATAAGCTAATAAAAGATGGATTTAAAACAGATTGTTATCATGGCGGAATGGATACTCAAATTAGAAATGAAATTCAAGATAAATTTATGTTTGATGAAATTAATATTATAGTTGCAACTAATGCATTTGGTATGGGAATAGATAAACCAGATGTAAGATTTGTAATTCATTATAATATGCCTAAAAACATGGAGAGTTATTATCAAGAAGCAGGTCGTGCAGGTAGAGATGGTAGGAAAAGTGATTGTTTGCTTATGTATTCACCATCTGATATCGTAAAACAGAAATATATAATTTCACAAAATATTATGAACGAAGATAGACGAAGAATACAAAATGAAAATTTGCAAAAATTAGTAAATTTTTGTCACACTAATAATTGTTTAAGAAAAGAAATATTAAATTATTTTGGTGAAGATGCAGAAAATGATAAATGTGATAATTGTGGAAATTGTTTAAATGATTCTGAATTTGTAGATATGACTATTGAATCTCAAAAGATACTTTCGTGCATATATAGGACTAAAGAAAGATTTGGTGTAAATGTAATTATTGAAGTATTAAGGGGTTCTAAGAACAAAAAAATTCTAAGTAGAAACTTAGATAAAGTTTCAACCTATGGGATTATTACTAATTATTCAAAGGGCGGACTTCGAGAATTAGTAATGAATTTAATTGCAAGGGGTTATATTAGAATGACAACGGATGAATATCCAATTTTAAAATTAGAGCAATCGTCTAGGAAAATACTTAAAAGTGAAAAAAAGATATTTATTAGAAAAGAAAGAGTGAATATAAAAGATAAAAAGAAATCATCAGTTAAACGAAAAACTAATTTTGATTATAATAAAGAATTATTTGAATTATTTACAATTAAACGTAAAGAAATAGCAGGAAAAAGAGGTGTACCACCATATGTTATATTTCATAATAATACTTTTGAAGAATTAGCATATTTTATGCCTGTAACAAAAGACGCATTTATGGAAATAAAAGGTGTTGGAGAGAAAAAGTATGATAGTTATGGGAAAATTTTTATTGAAATAATTGAAAATTATATTAAGGAAAACAATTTAAAACATTTATAAATAAAGTCTCAAGTGTTTTTGATTAAGAGTCATATTTTTTTTAAAATATGATATACTTATAATATTAAATAAGTTTAACGTAAACTTAACAAATGATGAAAGAAGGTGATGTAATTTATGACATTAATAATAATTTATAGTATTTTGATAATAGGGCTTGTAGCATCTTTTTCTAAAAGCAAGGAGAAAACTAAGAAAGCTTTTAAAATAGCTAAAAAAGCATTTATGAAAACAGCTCCTAGTCTTTTAGCAGTACTTGGAATTGTTGGATTGACATTAGGAGTTTTAACACCGGAAACGATCTCAAGGCTCATTGGAGCTGATGCAGGATTTATGGCAACGATTATAGCTGCGGTAATTGGAGCTATTACTCTTATACCGTCTTTGATTGCTTTCCCATTAGCAGGGTCATTATTACGTGCAGGAGCAAGTGTCATGACTATATCAGTATTTATTACGACTCTTGTTATGGTCGGGATGGTAACGATGCCTATGGAGATTAAAATGTTAGGTAAAAAATTTACCTTACTTCGTAATGGATTGGGCTTTATAGCTGCTCTTTTGATTGCTGCTGTAATGGGGTTGATTTTATGATAAAAATAATTAAAAAATTTAAATTACCAATTTTAATATTTTCTATTTATGGGATTTTAAGTATAAGTTCTCCAGAAACAGCAAATAAATCTTTTGATGTTTTATTAGAATATCTTAGAGAAATGATTTTTATCATACCACCTATTTTCATACTCATGGGATTGATGGAAGTTTGGATTCCAAAAAATAAAATTGAAACTTTACTTGGAAAAGAATCTGGTATCAAAGGTATTATAATTTCATTTATGCTAGGGACTTTGCCTACAGGACCTTTGTATGTAGCATTCCCAATGACAGCTTCATTGCTTAAAAAAGGTGCTAGTGTCTCTAATATGATTGTTTTTCTAGGATCATGGGCAACTTTAAAAGCACCTCAATTATTAGTTGAAGCAGAATTTTTAGGTGTTCCTTTTATGATTTTGCGATTTGTTTTGACATTTATAATGCTAGTATTAATGGGCGCATTTATGCAAATTAGTCTTAAATTAAGTCCGGATAAAAAATTTATGGAAAGTAATAGTGATAATAACCAGATACTTTAGATACTTATTTGTTAAAAAAATGGAGGTAAAATGGAAAATTTTAAATTTCAAAATAAGACAAAAATTATATTTGGTAAAGAAACACAATGTCAAGTAGGGAAATTAATTAAAGGAAATGCGAAAAAAGTATTATTACATTATGGTGGCGGCAGTATAAAGAAAAGTGGATTATATAATCAAGTTATTGCTAATTTAAAAGAATATGAAATAGATTTTATTGAATTAGGAGGTGTTGTTTCAAATCCACGCGTTAAACTTGTTCGCGAGGGAATTGAATTATGTAGAAAAGAATCAGTTGATTTTATTTTAGCCGTTGGTGGCGGTAGTGTTATTGATTCCGCTAAAGGAATTGCAGCAGGATATTATTATAATGGAGATGTGTGGAATTTATACAGAGACGAGGATACTTTTGACAAATGTCTTCCAATTGGTGTAATTTTAACAATACCAGCTGCTGGAAGTGAATCAAGTGGGGGTTCTGTTGTAACAAATGAAGACGGACATTGGAAAAAGGATATTGGTTCTAATAATTTACGACCACAATTTGCAATATTAAATCCAGAATTAACATTTACCTTGCCTGCATACCAAACTGCGTGCGGAACATCCGATATGTTTGCTCATGTAATGGAAAGATATTTCACAAATACAGAACACGTTGAACTTACTGATCGTTTGTCAGAAGCTATTATGAAGACAATTGTTATGAATGCACCTTTATTAATGGATGATCCAAATAATTATAATGTACGTGCAGAAATTATGTGGGCAGGAACTTTAGCGCATAATGACTTAGTTGGAACCGGACGAGAAACTGATTGGTCTTCACATATGATTGAGCATGAATTAAGTGGTATATACGATATTGCTCATGGAGCTGGCTTAAGCATTATTTTTCCTGCATGGATGAAATATGTATATAAAAATGATATTGCAAAATTTGCACAATTTGCAAATAGAGTATTTGGTATTGAAATTAATCCGAAAAATTTAGAGGTAACAGCATTATTAGGTATTAAAGCAGTAGAAGATTTTTATAAATCTATAGAAATGCCAATTAGATTAAATCAAGTATCAATTTCTGATGAATATTTTGAGGAAATGGCGCAAAAAGCAACAAATTTTAATAAAAAGAAAATTGGGAAGTTTGTTACTTTAGCTGCTGAAGATATTGTTAAAATTTTTAAATTAGCTTTATAAATTATAATTTAAAAACTATTAAAATTAATGATGAATTTAATAACACTGTGTAACACTTGAAATAATTATTATATTACTAAATGCGTTAAAATTTTAGAGGAGAAAATTTAAATGAAAACAGAATTAATTAGAATAGTTTTTTATATAGACCTTGTGTTATTTGCTGTGAATATTTTAAAGAGAATGATTAAAAATCGAAATTTAAGAAAAGATAAAAAGGCAATCTATGAAGTAGTAAATAATCGAATTGAAAGGATATTGGGTTTAGTTGCCATTACAATTTGGATTTTATATGCCCAAAATCGATTAATCGATACGCGTCCTTCTTTCTTTATACTGATTTTACTACTAATAATCAATAATTCTATAAATTTTATGTATAAAAATAAATTAGAAATTTATAATGATGGAATTTTTATCAGTGGAAAGTATATTCGTGTAAACGATATCGATAATATTAGAAGTCAATATCATAGTAAAAAAAGTTTGCATTAACAGTTAGCTTAGGCAAAAACAAATTTGATAAAGAAATTATATTACCACTTAGTATTAAAAGTGAAGTACTTGAATTAACAGGTGAATTTAA
>JAYEHA010000254.1:0-2530 GCA_034659335.1 Bacillota bacterium | reverse complement strand
GAGATTTATAATAAAATTTTAGAAATTGATAATAAAGAAGCTGGAGCTTATTATGCAATAGCAATGATATTAGAAAGAAAAAATAAATTATCTGAGAGCATTAAATATTATGAGTTGGCAATTAGATATGATAAAATGTATTTTGATGCATATTTATATTTAGCTGATGTTTATGAAAAACTAAATGAATTTGAAAAAGCAGAAAAAAATTATAAATTAGCTATTGAAGTTAATAAGGAAAATTTTTGGGCATATAATAATTATGGCTCTTTTTTAGAAGAGCATAATAAAAATGAATTAGCTTTGGAAAATTTTAAAATTGCTTTAGATAATGAACCTAATCATTATTTGGCATTTTTTAATATAGCAGTAGTTTATAAAAAAATGAAAAAGTTTGGATTAGCAATAGAAAATTATAGATATTCAATTGAAGATAATGAATATTATCCATATAGTTTTTTAAATTTATCGATAATTTATAAAGAGTTATCGCAGTATAATTTAGCTGTTCAAGTTATTAGTGAAGGTATAGTATATAATCCAGATATTAGTGTATTATATTATAATAGAGCAATTTTTTTAGTGAAAGAAAAAGAAAACACTAAAGCAATTGAAGATCTTCAAAAAGTAACTAAATTAAGTCCAAGTCTAATAAAATATATAAAAGAAGATGAAGATTTCAGTGTTTTAAGAGAATATAAAAAATTTAATGAATTATTTATAAAAAAAGATGAAATTAAAAACTGATTTCTGTAGTATTTAGGATATATAATTATTGAAAGGAAATGATAATTTATGAAAATAATTCATACAGGTGATTGGCATATTGGAAAATTAGTTCATGGTATTCATATGACTAAAGATCAAAGATATATTTTAAATAATTTAATAAAATTAATTGAAAAAGAAAAGCCTGAAATACTAATCATTGCAGGAGATATTTATGATAGAGCTATTCCTCCAGTTGAAGCAGTCGAGTTATTAGATGATATTTTAATAGAAATATTATTAAAACATAAAGTTAAAGTTATTATGGTATCTGGTAACCATGATAATCCTAATCGATTGTCATTTGCTAATAAACTTTTTAAATCTAATGGATTATTTATTATTGGGGAAATAGAAAATGAAATAGAACCTATTGAAATTGGAAATACAAGATTTTATTCAATACCATATATTGAACCAGCAATTATTAAAGAGCAATTTAATAATAAAGAAATAAAATGTCATGATGATGCAATGAAATTTATTATTGATAAAATTGAATTAGATGATAAGTATATTAATATTTGTATTAATCATGGATTTGTAATAAATGGAGTATCTACTGAAACGAGTGATTCAGTAAGACCGCTTTCAATAGGTGGAACGGAATATGTAAATGTTGATTGTTTTGAAAAATTTGATTATGTAGCACTGGGACATTTACATAGGCCTCAGAAAGTTAAATATGATTATATTCGTTATTCAGGATCATTGTTGAAATATTCATTTTCAGAATCAAATCAAAATAAATCTGTTACTGTATTAGAGTTTGATAATAATAAGCAATTTTCATTTAACCAAGTTTCACTTAGTGTAGAAAAAGACCTTAGGATTATTAAAGGAACACTTGAAGAATTAATAAAAGAAGAAAATTATAAATTAGCAAATACTAATGATTATATCAAAGTAATACTTACAGATAAAGGAAATTTAATGGAGCCCATGGCAAAGTTAAGAGTAGTTTATCCGAATGTTTTACAGTTAGAACGTGAAATTAGAGTCAATAGTGGTAAAGATATTATGACAGCAGCTAGTGATGGGTTTAGCAAGAAGAGTGATATACAATTATTTGAAGAGTTTTATACAAATATGAGTGTAGATAAATTTGAAGAAGATAAAAGAGAAGTAATGGTAAATATATTTAATAATATTAATAAGGAAAGGAGAAATCGGTAATGAAACCTATTAAATTAGTTATGAATGCTTTTGGACCTTATCCTAATGAAGAAGTTATTGATTTTTCAGTTCTTAAAGATAATAATCTTTTTTTAATATCAGGGCCTACTGGTGCTGGTAAAACAACAATTTTTGATGCTATGAGTTTTGCACTTTTTGGTGTTGCAAATGGGGAACAGAGGAATAATGATAGTTTACGAAGTCAATTTTCAAAAGATGAGGTTTTAACTCAAGTGACTTTAGAATTTATGATTAAAGGTATTAAATATGAGATTAATCGTATTCCGAATCAGATAAAGCCTAAAAGAAAAGGAGAAGGATTTACTACACAGAATTCTGATGCCACTCTTAAAATATTTAATTTTGATGATGTAAAAGTTATTGTAGGTGTTAAAAATGTTAATGATAAAATTAATGAAGTTTTAGGCTTGGATTGTGAACAATTCAAACAAATTATGATGATACCGCAAGGAGAATTTAGAAAATTATTAGTTTCTGATAGTGTTGATAGAGAAAAAATACTTCAAAAATTATTTGATACAAAACGCTATAAAAATATTCAAGATAAATTAAAGAGTGAAGAGAA
>JAYEHA010000253.1:0-2530 GCA_034659335.1 Bacillota bacterium | reverse complement strand
AATCCGCTACTAATCCGCTATCACATGAATTTTTCAGGTAATATATATTTCCGTCCTCGACCATTTCCACGTGCTTCAATCATACCTTTATCTTGTAAATCTATAAATATTTTTCTTATCCATGCTGGTGACACCCCTATCAATTCCACAGCTTGTTTATTTGTTATTTCTCTATTATTAAATATAAATTCAACAATTACCTTTTCATCTTTAGTTAATGTACTTATAATTTGTTCATTTATTTCCACATCTTTATATATTTCTACTTCTGTTATAATTTGTTTTTTCAAGATAACAATAAAACTCGATTCATTAGATCTAAATCCTACAAGACTTTGATCTTTATATGATTCTTTTATTCTTTTTAATCCACTACCACGGCGTTCCATATAATCAATTCGACTTAAAATATCTGATAGTATTGGATTACGACGGATAGAAGCAATTGTACTTATATCAAGTTCTTGAATATATTTGCCATTGTACATACCACCTGGTGATACAATTTCCAATCTGTCATCATACATATCTATATGAACTTCAGAACCAACGATTCCGTAATCACGGTGTGCAAATGCATTAACAAGAGCTTCTCTCACCGCATCTTCTGGATAATCAATAAATTCAACACGATTAAGACCTTCTATTTTCCATGCTTTTTTAGAATTACTTTTAATAAAAGATACAGATTCTTTTAAAAGCATAATAACATTGCCACTATATTCTTTATCATCACTGGCATTTATGCTTCTCTTACCTTTACTATTCCCAATCCATCTAGTACAGAAAACTCTTGATTGTAGTAACTCACATTCATCTGATAAAAGTAAACCTGCATAAGTCAAATTATCATCTTTATCTATCATACCAAAAGACAAATAATCCTTTTTACCTTCAATTCTTTTTCCACTAACTTTAAAAAATATTGATTTAAATAAAGTAAAACTTGCATCCTCGAATCTTTCACTCGTTGACAACGCATCGAAAGATAAACTTTTCCCTTTTAACGTAAGCTCATGAATAAGATAAGAAGGTGCTGTAACACTCTCATTTCCAATTCTAACAAAAGCTGTCCTAGCTCCAGCATTAACATAATAATACGGTGTCATCTTTCCTGATGTTATATTTAATAACAAAATATGTTTTTCATTAATTGCAACAGGCTGCAATTCAAACATCAGTATTGGATCAATCTTTGTTTTTATTAAATTGCTGATTTTTTCAGCATCATCATGAATATCTTTAAGACCAATAATATCTCTATCATCATCTACACCAAATAATAGACTTCCACCTAAGCCATTTGCAAATGCAACTACTGTTTTTAACCAACTCTTTGGTTGAACTTTCTCTAGTGAAACTTTGAAGTCTACATATGTTGATTCAGCTGTTAATAAGTTCTCTATAATAGTTTCCAAGTAAATTCACCTCCTAAAGTTGTATACGATTGTTTTATTAATTCCAAATACAAATTAAATTATTAGCAACAACTTTTTAATTTTTTCCTCAGCATTCATCTCATAACCACGATTTTTTAAATTCATAATTTTTTTCTGCTGATCTTTTTAACACTAACGTCGGTGATGATTGAAACATTTCTAAATTTGAATAATACTTGTTAGCAAATTTTCTTAGCTAATATTCAATTCTTTTCTAACTTTTTTACTATTTCCACAAAATTTAAGATATTTATTCCTCCATTCACTCTATTAATTATATCAAACGCTATAGCATTTATCAAAGTTTTTCCGAATATTAAATACACTAAAAAAGAAGGATATTCCCATATGAAATTTAATTTTCACATTAGTATATCCTTCTTTTAACTTTATTATATTTTATTTCATTTCATTTCATTTCATTTTTAATTTAAATTTTTAATAACTTATTACTCTTTAATGGTTTATATAAAACTGATAAAATTAATCCAGTTATTATAAATTCAGGAATAAGATACTGTGAATTATAAATTAAAGAATAAACTAGTGGAGACATTGTTTCAGGTGCATAACTAGCAAAAACAACTACTCCTGAAATAACGTGACAAATATACCTTAAAAAAATTGCTACAAATACACCAAAAACTGTTTTTTTAATTTCACCATTAAATATACCTGCAAATCCTAACACTCCAAAAGCAATTAGATAATCAAATAAAATTGAAACTGGATGATATGACCATTTTGGTCCTAACATAAACTGTATAATTCCATAAATGACACCTATTAATACCCCTTTTTTATAACCCCACCTTAATGCAAATAAAACAATAGGAATCATGCTCCCAGCTGTTACTGACCCACCCATTGGAGCTTGCCAAATTTTAACTAAACTTAATACATATGCTAAAGCAATCATTACACCTGCTTCAACTATCATTTTTACATTTTCATTTCTCAAAAAAATCATCTCCTTTAAACTAAAAAAGATATATACCAAAGTATATATCTAAAGTTCATACACTTTCCTACGCTAGAATTACCTAGGTCAGGTTTAAGGGTCTATTCTCAGCCAACTATGGCACCCCTAG
>JAYEHA010000252.1:1787-2531 GCA_034659335.1 Bacillota bacterium | reverse complement strand
TATTTCTTTATAATTCTTATCTTCAATTGATAAACCATAACTTTTTTCTGCTTTTAAATCTAAATCAATAACATCTAGTGCTTTTTTTATATGAAGTTCTCTACCATTATCACCATCATATATCCTATATGTTACATCACTATTTTGTTGTATTTCTAATACTAAAACACCTTTCATTGAATGAATTAATCCACTCTTAATAAAAAACACATCGCCTTCATTTACTTCTACTTTATTTGTATATTTACTAATTTCATTATTAACGATTGCCTTTTCAAGTTGCTCTTTACTACAACCATTAGTACCTAAAATCATATATGCATCTTTATCTGCCTTTAATACTACCCACGCTTCAGTTTTTCCTAAATCATTTTCAAATTCATTGGAATATTCATCATCCGGATGAACTTGAATTGATAATTCACTTGAAGCATCAAGATATTTTAATAATAAAGGAAATCTTTCACTATTAATCTTTGTTCCAATTAATTTTTCTTTTTCAATATCTATGACTTCTCTTAAAGTTTTAGATTTATATTTTCCATTAATAATTTCATTAACTTCTTTTTCTCTACAGCTAACTTCCCAACTTTCTCCAATTTTCATGTCGTCAGTAATATCTTTTTTTATACTTTTAAGTTTATTACCCGCCCATACTTTTTTTACATATATTGATTTAAATTTTAAAGGATACATATTTTCTCTTACCTCACTTATTAATTTTTTAATAAAATTGAAATTATT
>JAYEHA010000252.1:0-1777 GCA_034659335.1 Bacillota bacterium | reverse complement strand
TGCCAATCATCTCATTGTTTTTTATATTGTTCAATTAAATCAATTTCATCATTCGAATTATCAAAAATTACTTTTAAATTTTCCATTGTTCCATTATAATTTTCAATTTCTCCAATTGATAAATAATGCATTCCTAACATTTGCATATATTCTTTCGCACGCACTTCTAAATCTTTCCGTATAAACGTTCCAGGATATAATCCCATATCATTAATTGTTATTTGATTTAATTCTTTATGATTATTTAAACATTCTAATTTTCTTCTCGCATACTTAAATCTATAAAAATCTGATTTTGCTCTTTTCCATTCAAGACTACTATGTTTTGGTGGTAAATGAGTAATTTTTAATTTATTATCAAATAAAATATTATAATTATATACTTTTGAATTAAATAAATAATCCATATCTTCGCCTCTATCAACATATATATCATAACAAATATTTTTAATAATCTCTTTATTTAAAATCATATTCCCACCAAGTGCAATAGATGTTAATGAATATCTCTTTTCTGATTTTATTAACTTATCAAATGTTTCATTCATATATTTGACTTTATTCCATCCACCTAAACACCAATATGGCACTTTCTCTATAGGCAATCTATAACTTCCATTATTTAGATAATATCCCGCCTTTCCATAGATTTTTCCGTGCTCCGAATCTTCATTTACTTTATCAAAGGCTTTCTTAAAAAAATCGAGTTCTTCAATTATTTCATCATCATCTAAAAAAATTGCTTTATCAACATCATTCATTATAACTGGTAAAAGCGAAAAATTTCTAACTTGCGAATATCCTTTACAATTAAATAAATAATTTAAATTTTTTCTATCACTAAGTTTTGCAGTTAGCTTTAAAAAATAATCGTATGAAAATAATTTAATATTTAATTTCTTTTTATATGGTTTTATATATTCTCTTAAATATAATTCCACCTCTTCATTTAAAGAATTTTTATTACTAACTCCAATAACATATACCTCAATATCTTTCATATCATCAAACGTAAGTAAATTATCTAATAATCTTCCTAGACAGCCTTTTGTATATAAAGGAGTCGGATGATCAAAAATAATCTCTTCTTCTCCATTTAATTCTCCCCAATAAGTTGGAATCACAACCGCTTTTTTCATAAACGCCCCTTTTTTACTTATAAATTAATTTGAGTTCTCCACCAGAAATAATCTGACTATATTTAATTCTATACTCATCTAATTCATCTCCATTTAAAATAACTTTTTCAAGATTTGTACTTCCTTTTTCATTTTGAATATTCATTTTAAATTCCTTACCATCATCAGTTTTAACTATCACTTCATCAAATTGACAAAATGTAATTAGATATTTTGCGATACCTGGCGCAAATTGATAAACTCCAATACTACTAAGTACATACCATGCTGCCATACTGCCATTATCCTCATCTCCAGGAAAACCATCAGATTCACTTGAAAAACCTTCATCTAATAATTGCTTTATATCCTGCATTCCCGGAATATTATAACTATGTTTAGAAAAGAAGCCTTAGATATTAAGGTTTTTTTCAATTTAAAGCTTGACTTTTGCTTTAAAACACGTCACAATTATAAGCAGGAGTGTGATTATAATGCATTTAACATATCAGAAGAATAAGAAGACAGGCGCGACTTATGTTTATGAATCTATTTCATATTGGGATAAAGAAAAACAACAATCTAGAAGCAAAAGAAAATGTATAGGGAAATTAGATAATGAAACTGGTGAAGTTATTTATTCTAAAAGTTATCTTGAA
>JAYEHA010000251.1:0-2534 GCA_034659335.1 Bacillota bacterium | reverse complement strand
AGAAAAGGGTGAAACAAGGAAAGTATTAGGTTATTATGATATTAAAAGTATGTGGTTTGATGTAAAAAAAGATAATGAAATTCAATATGTGAACGATAAGAAATATTTAAATGCTCCAGTGAATAGTATGGAGATAATAACAAAAGACGGTATAAAAAAAATAAGTAATTATTCGACTTATTCTGTTTTTGATGGAAAAGTTAAAAAAGATATAGCTGTAAAAATTAATGAAATTGAATTTGTTGGTAAAGGATTCGGTCATGGTGTTGGAATGAGCCAGTGGGGTGCAAATGTTATGGCTAATCGAGGGTTTAATTATGAAGAAATTTTATTACATTATTATACAGGTACATATTTAGATAGGAGTATTAAATGAACAAAAAAGATTTTTATTTTGATTTACCAGAAAGCTTGATAGCTCAGGTTCCTTTAGAGGAACGTACGGCATCAAGATTATTGGTATTAAATAAGGATACTGGTGAAACTAAAGATGAAAAATTTGAAAATTTAATTGATTATTTTGAAGAAGGTGATACATTAATTTTTAATAATAGTAGAGTGTTACCGGCTAGAATATTTGGTATAAAAGATACTGGGGCTCGTGTTGAATTTCTATTGTTAGAAGAAATTGAAAAGGATATATGGGAAGTGCTTGTTAAACCGGGTAGAAGAGCAAAAATTGATGCAAAATTTACTTTTGGCGATAATTTATTAAAAGGCGAAGTTATTAGATATGGTGAGCAAGGAATTAGAATCGTAAAATTTAGTAATTATACGGGAGAGTTTCTTGAAGTTTTAAGTAATATTGGAATAATGCCTTTACCACCTTATATTCATGAAGAGTTAAAAAATCAAGAACGATATCAAACGGTATATTCAAAGACTAATGGTTCTGCTGCTGCTCCAACAGCTGGTTTGCATTTTACAAATGATTATATTGAAAAATTAAAAAGTAAAGGAGTTAATATTGGATATGTAACTTTGCATGTTGGACTTGGAACGTTTAGACCTGTTGAAGTAGATAATATTACAGATCATAATATGCATTCGGAATATTATGAGTTAGATCAAATAACTGCAGATTTAATAAATGATACAAAAAAAAGAGGTAAAAAAGTATATGCAGTAGGAACTACTTCAACTAGAACTTTAGAATCGGTTTATAAGAAAAACGGGAAAATAGTTGCTGATAATGGTGAAACTGAAATTTTTATATATCCCGGTAAAAAGCTTAATGTTATTGATGGTTTAATAACAAACTTTCATTTGCCAGAATCAACTTTAATAATGTTAGTGAGTGCATTATCAACACGTGAATATGTTTTAAATGCTTATAATTTAGCAATTGATCTTGAATATAGATTTTTCTCTTTTGGAGATGCAATGCTAATTAAATAGATATGGAGGAAGAAATGGCAATAAGATATGAATTAATAAAAGAATGTAAACAAAGTGGTGCTAGATTAGGTAAAATTTATACGCCACATGGTGTTATAGATACGCCAATTTTTATGCCTGTAGGAACAAAAGCTACTGTTAAAACAATGACGCCAGAAGAATTACAAGAGATGGAAGCTCAAATAATTTTAAGCAATACGTTTCATTTATATTTAAGACCTGGTCATGAGTTAATAAAAAAGGCTGGTGGACTTCATAAGTTTATGAATTGGAACGGTCCTATACTTACAGATAGTGGTGGATTTCAAGTTTTTTCTCTTGATAAATTACGAACAATTAATGAAGAAGGGGTAAAATTTAGTTCTTTTATTGATGGATCAAAACATTTATTTACTCCTGAAAAATCTATAGAGGTTCAAAATGCGTTAGGTTCAGATATTATTATGGCTTTTGATGAATGTCCAGCATATCCTTCAGATAAGGAATATGTTAGAAATTCTTTAGAGATGACTACTAGGTGGGCTAAACGTTGTAAAGAAGCTCATAAACAAACTGATACGCAAGCATTGTTTGGTATTATTCAAGGTGGAATGTATAGAGATTTAAGAGAACAAAGTGCAAAAGAGTTAATTGAACTTGATTTTCCAGGATATGCTATCGGTGGATTAAGTGTTGGAGAGCCTAAAGAATTAATGATAGAAGTTTTGAAATATACTGCTCCAATGATGCCGAAGGATAAACCCAGATATTTAATGGGTGTAGGAACTCCTAATTATATTTTTGAGGCAGCAATTAGTGGAATTGATATGTTTGATTGTGTTTTACCTACTAGGATTGCTAGAAATGGTACTGCAATGACAAGTAGTGGCAGAATAAATCTAAAAAATGCTAAATTCAAAGAAGATTTTACTCCTCTTGATGATGAATGTGATTGTTATGCATGTAAAAATTATACTAAAGCATATATTAGACATTTAGTTAAAGAAAATGAAATATTAGGGGCAAGATTGTTAACTATTCATAATTTAAATTTTCTTCTTAGATTGTCTGAAAATATTAGAACTGCAATAAAAAATGATAGATTATTAGATTATAAAGAAGAATTTTATAAAAAATATGGATATATTAAATAAAAA
>JAYEHA010000250.1:0-2536 GCA_034659335.1 Bacillota bacterium | reverse complement strand
TTTTTTTATCTGTTAATTTTGTTTTAATTATCAATTAGGGGTGTGAACAGTAACTATCATATAAAGTTTTTTATAATATTTTTATCTTTCTAATAATAATAAATTTTATATCTTACTTTACCAAGAACCACCGCCACCGCCGCCGCCACCGCCGCCAACTGAACCTCCTCCACCTGAAGATGAACTACTAGGTGTAGCTGCCATTTCAGTAAACGAATGATTAAATGAATTCATCATGTAGTAAGCTGTAAATGGACGATTAGAAACATACCAACTTGGGCCCTCAAGTGTAAGTTTTTTAACATGCTTATCCCAAATTTTTGATAAATCAAATACCATTACATATGGAAGCATATCATAAAAATACTCAGAATTTTCTTTAAATAACATTTCTAATTTATCTAATTTTGCAGTTTCTAAGAAATTTTTAAATCCATAAATATTGTTAAGTAAATCTTTTGCAAATTTTGTATATTTTTTAATTTTACTAATAGTAAATACAGTAATAATATATAAAACTATTGATATTGTCATTAAAATTGTTAATGATCCAAATTTTGCATCGGATAAATCAATATTCATAATCACATCTTTAAATGCAAAAATTATATTACCAAATATAAAAATGAATACTATATATTTTATAATTTTTAGGAATTTATGTTTACTAATTTTAGTTTTACGTTTTGTCGCAATAATAAACCCAATAAGCCAGAAAATAAAAAGAAATAAAAAAGTAAATCCTAATGCTGCTAAATATGGTATACCCACAAGTACTTTAGTATATATTGATAAAATTGAAGAAGTAAAAAGTGCTATTAAAATACTCACGATAATAATACCATACTGAAATTTATTAACTAGTATTTCTTTATCCCCTCGATAATTATCTTTAACAAAACTTCTTGCAATATCAAGATTTGTATGAAATTCATACTTTAAGTCATCAACGGTTACCTTAGTACCACCGCCATGATTAAACATACCATTAAAAAGGTGCATTTCATATCCATTTCCTAATACAGAAGGTTCAACTAATCTTTCAAAATACATCGACTCTTTACTAAAAAAGCCGCTTTTTTCCACTTCATAAATTTTTAAATATCCTTTTGATGCCCAATAGATAATGAGTGAAGACATATCATTATTTGATAAATTTTCTTCTTTAAAAATATATGCAATTTCTGCTGGATTAAGTTCTTTAGGAGAATAAAAATTTAATATTGGAATAATTGTATTTCCTCTATAATTATTACTTTTAATATAAATTGCAATACCTAATAAAAAAATAAGTACAGCTATTAATAAATAAATCCATATCATTGAAAATGGTTTTTCTACATTTTGATAATAACCTTCATCTAAATTTAATGCTACTGTGACTCCTTGATAATTCGTCAAATTACTAACTGTACCAGTAATAATATTCCCATTAACTACAAATTTAACATTTTCACTAGTAGTTGCACCATAATAACCTGCTGTAACATTTAATCTACTCTCATCAAAACTCTTTGGCATATTTATTTGAAAAGTTACTCTATCAATAGGTGTATCCCACTCAGTACCAATAATATTAAAATAAAACTCATCGTATTCTTTTATTAAATCATCACCAGCATTATAAGTGTACTCAATCAAATAAGTTTTTTGATTATCAACATATACATCTGCATCACCTATTTTTATTTTAATATTAGAACCTTCATTAGAAACCTCATATTTGTAATTAGTTCCTGTAATTGGATCTATTACACTTATATCCGAAATCTTATGATTATAACCATAAAGTGAAGTTGGAATATCTCTAAATATCCCATGACGTGGTTCGCTAAAATTCACATCAATAGTCTCAACAATATGATAAACATTATCTTCCGTTACATCAATTTTTATATCATAATTTTTTATTGTATAGTACTCATCCGCAAATGAAAAACTTCCAAGTACAACTAATGTAATTATTAAAAATATTACTATTTTTATACTTTTTTTCATAATACCACCTAAAACTTCACTTTAACGTTTTCTCTTTCAGACTGTGCAATCTCAAAGAAAGGTTTACTAGTAAATCCTAACATATTTGCAATTATTACATTTGGAAATACTATAATTGCTTTATTAAAAAGCTTAACTGCTCCATTATAATAAAGTCTAGCATTAGAAATATCTTCTTCTATTTTTGTTAATTGATTTTGTAAATTTACAAATCCTTCGTTAGCTTTTAAATCAGGATAACTCTCAGCTAATGCAAAAATTGATTTTAAGCCCATTGCTAATTGGTTATTTGCCTTAATTGTATCTTCAGGATTAGATGCAGATAATGCGCTATTTCTAGCCCTTATTACACTTTCTAAAGTCTCTTTTTCGTGCGTTGCATAACCTTTTACTGTTTCAACTAAATTTGGTATTAAATCATATCTTTTCTTTAAAAAAACATCCATTGAAGAAAAAGCTTCATTAATATTGACATTTAACTTTGCTAACTTATTATAAATTGAAATAATGAAAATTACCATTACTACTATAATTCCTA
>JAYEHA010000249.1:0-2537 GCA_034659335.1 Bacillota bacterium | reverse complement strand
AATGGTAAAGGACAATTAATGGTAATTAATGAGGATGGAAATAAGGAAGCAATTTTTTATGGTGAAGTTTCTATCAGGGGAATTGATAAATTATATATATAGGTGGTGAATTATGTTATTGGCTTTTGATGTCGGAAATACAAATACTGTATTTGGATTATATAAAGATGGAAGATTAATTGATAATTGGAGAATTTCAACTTTAAGAAGTAGAACAGAAGATGAATTGATAGTATTAATTAATCAATTATTTAAAATGAAAAGTTATGAATTAGCTGAGGTGAATGATGTTATTATTTCTTCAGTGGTGCCTCAAGTTATGTATTCTTTAGAACATATGGCAAGTAAATATTGTAATGTTGAAGCTTTAGTTGTGGGAACTGGTTTAAAGTCGGGGATTAATATTAAATATGATAATCCTAAAGAAGTAGGAGCTGATAGAATTGTTAACGCTGTAGGTGGTATTAATAAATATGGGAATGGGTTAATAATTGTTGATTTTGGAACAGCAACTACATTTGATGCAATAAGTGATAAAGGTGAATATTTAGGTGGTGCAATTTTACCAGGAATTAAAATTTCTCAAGATGCATTATTTAAAAGTGCAGCTAAATTAACTAGAGTTGAATTAGTAAAACCTAAACGAGTAATTGCAAAAACAACTGTAGAGAGTGTTCAGGCTGGTATTATTTATGGTTATGCTGGATCAGTTGAATATATTGTTAAAAAAATGAAAGAAGAAATGGGTTATAATGTCAAAGTTATTGCTACTGGTG
The DNA here is from genome assembly GCA_034659335.1 of Bacillota bacterium. Taxonomy (GTDB): domain Bacteria; phylum Bacillota; class Clostridia; order Peptostreptococcales; family Acidaminobacteraceae; genus HSG29. The sequence continues at coordinate 1,761 of JAYEHA010000249.1, read as the reverse complement.
GATTAGCAAATTTTATTGAAAGTGAAGCTAAAGTAATAGATGTAATAGATAAATTTTTGACTCTTGATGGGTTGAACTATATATATAAATTAAATAGGTGAAAATATGAAAATTGGAAATATTGAAATTGAAGGTGAAGTGGTCGTAGCGCCCATGGCAGGAATAACTGATAAGGCTTTTAGATTAATATTGAAATCATATGGTTGTGGTTTATTAGTGACTGAAATGGTTAGTGCGAAAGCTCTATTTTATAATGATAAAAAAACAAAAGAAATAATGGATATAGATGAAAGAGAAAAACCTGTTTCTATGCAAATATTTGGGTCAGAGCCTGAACTTATGGGTGGAGTCGTATATAATTTAAATAGTCACAATAATGATATTATTGATATTAATATGGGGTGCCCTGTTCCTAAAATAGTAAAAAATGGTGAAGGATCTGCACTTATGAAAGATCCGAAATTGGCAAGCGAAATTATTAAGTCGGTTGTTAAAAATTCTATTAAACCAGTTACTGTAAAAATAAGAAGTGGTTGGAATGAATCTTCAATAAATGCAGTTGAGTTTGCAAAAATGGCGGAAGATGCTGGAGCTGATGCATTAGCTATACATGGAAGAACTAGGGAACAGTATTACACCGGTAAAGCAGATTGGAATATTATTAAGGAAGTAAAGAAAAATATAACTATACCTGTTATGGCTAATGGTGATGTATTTACTTTAGAGGATGCAATAAACATTAAAAAGGTCACAAATGCTGATTCTATAATGATTGCAAGAGGTATAAAAGGTAAGCCGTGGTTAGTAAAAAAGATTAATCACTATTTTAAAACTGGTGAAATTCTTGAGGATCCTACGTTATTTGAAAGACTTATGGTATTAGAAAAGCAATTTAGATATATGAATGAATTTAAAGGTGAAAGAATAAGTATTTTAGAAATCAGAAAACATGCTAGTTGGTATTTAAAAGGTATTGATAATGCTGCTTCAATGAGAAATAGAGTTAATACAATTCAGACAACAAAAGAATTTTTTGATATAATTAACGATATTAAAAGAGGTGTTTAAATCACTTTTCTTACCGAAATTAGAATCAAAATAATAGAATATTAAACTCTACTTTTTTAGGTAGAGTTTTTTGTATTTATTGAATTTATAATAGTTAATATGTTATAATGAATTTGTTGAAATGGTTATATGATACAAGGGGGATATGATGAGTTTTTTTAAAAAAAATCGAAGTGAGAACGATTTGAATTCACAAAAAAATAATTACGATGAACGTAAAGTAATGGTTGATAAATCAAGGAAATTTTCTGAAAAGTTTGCTGATTTAATGACACAATTTTCTTTTTTGCTTGATAATAGTTTTTTAGAATTGCAAGAAATCACAAAACATTTAGATAGTACATTATCAATTTCTGAAGAACAACTTGCGAGTTTTGAAAATTTTAAGGATGTATTTGTTGATTTATCAAATAATTTTACAAAAACGCATTCTTCTTTTAAAGAAATACAGTCTGAAACAAATATATCGTATGATATTTTAACGACTTATCAGAGTGAAATAAAAAATGATATTGAAGATTTTAAAAGTGTAAATAATGATTTAGTGGATATTAGTGAAGACGTTATTAAATTAGATGAAGCAACAAATGATTCAAAAGATATGATAGGGGAAGTATTAAAAATAAGTTCACAAACAAATTTATTAGCACTTAATGCATCTATAGAAGCCGCACGTGCGGGAGAAGCAGGTAA
>JAYEHA010000248.1:0-2548 GCA_034659335.1 Bacillota bacterium | reverse complement strand
AGCCGAAAAATGAGGGGAGGTGGGCAGAATTTTTTTAATATTTTTTTGTTTTTCTTAATTTTTCTAATATTACATTTTTTCTATAAACGATTGTTCTTCTTGGAATACCAGATTCTTTAGCAACTTTTCTTTCACTTTTTCCATAAAAAAACAGTTCCTGTATTAACCACTTTTCTTCTTCATTAAGATTAGTAATTGCTTCAAGAACTGCTTCAATCATTATTTTATTTATTATTTCTTCTTCAATATCAACGGTTCTATCAGATATCATCTCTTCTGGTCTATAAGTCCCAATATTCAACTCTGTAAATGTTTTAACACCCTTTTTAATATCTCGTTCTTCTAAATATCTTTCACGTCTATCCATGCTATAATACGTTTTATAGACTATTTCATTTGTCTCATATAACTTTCCATCAATTGGAATGTAATATTTCCTTTCTTTTCTTTTTTGTTCGTTTTCTGAATTATTCATAATTCATACCTCCAAATTTTTTTAGTTTGATTAATTAGTTGTTATAAGCAAAATAAAAAGTTATGGAGCACGAGAATAATTAAATTTTTTCCTATGCACTTTTGACACCTCCTTAAAATTAGGTATAAAAAAAAGCTACACGTCTATAAACGCGTAGCTCCCTCAATAAACTCTGCTAAATTAAAAAAAATATCAGAATTTATATTTAATTTTATTGTTTCTAATTCTGGACATAAAAAAAAGCCCTACTATTATTTTAGTAGCGCTTTTTAAGTAAACACTTTTATCCATTATATACATTCTATCCTATTAATAGTACCATGTCAGTACCAAAACAGTCCCGATTTAGTTCTATTTTAGTTCCAAAAAAGTTCCACTTTTTATTCAAATTTATCTTGCTAAATTAGTTTCTAATTTCATGTTTTTAATAATTTCTGGAAGTACATATCCCCACAGAATAGTTCCAAATACACATATCGCCTTTTTTCTTAGTCTGTAATAAGTAGTTCTTGAAATATCGAGTTTTTCTAATAATTCTTGTTCATTATATTTTTTCTTAACAAAATATGTATTGCTTAATATCTCATAGTATTTTTCACCCTTTTTAGGATAGGTTTTTAATTTCATCATAGCATTATTTATAACATCAATAATCACTTTACTCGTTTCTATATCCTCTAATTGCTCCTGTAGAAGTTTTGCTTTAATGCTTGACCCAAACTCAGTCATTATATCTAATGCTACTACTGGCGAACCTACGTAGAATTCTTGGCATTCTGAAACCATATGATTATAACTTTCATTCATTCCCCAGACTACATCTGAATATATTTTTAATAATAAATGAGCATCATGGTATACCTTATCATCTACTTTTTTATATACTTTTGTAGCGTTTATTAATTTCTCTATATTGTTAGTTGATTTTCTCACAGTGAAACCTCCTGTTTTTACCATTGACATATTTATCAATTCATTGTATTATTATAAAGAACATATTGTTCATGTTGTTGTTCATCATTATATATGAAACATATGTTCTTGTCAACGAATAAAAATAAACTTTTATTTTGAATAATATTGAGAGGTGTAACAGTGAAATTAGGAGATAAGATTAAAAACTTAAGAACTGAACATAACATGACCCAGCCTGATTTAGCTAAGGAATTAGATGTTACTGTTCGTACAATTGCTTATTATGAGAATAATGAAAGGCAACCCAAAAAAACATTAATAGTTAAGCTTTGCAAACTTTTTAATGTGAGTATTGATTATCTATTAACGGATGATGAATCTTTTTTAGTAGATGCTGAAGATGAATATGGATATCGTGGAAAGAAAAAAGCTGAAGAGTTTATAAGAGATTCAAATACTTTATTTGCTGGCGGAGAGTTAAATGATGAGGATAGAGATAAGGTTTTTAAAGCGATAACTGAAATCTATTGGAAGTCTAAAGAAAAGAATAAGAAATATACTCCAAAGAAGTATAGAAAATAGTATATAATGTGATTACGGATGGGAGGTGGAAATATCTTGACTGAGTATATACTGAATATTTCTAAAAAAATTATTAAGAAATATAAGACAAGAAATCCTTTTGCAATTGCTGAAGCTATGAATATTGAAGTGTTGTTTTTTGATTTAGGTAAGCTCAAGGGCTTTTATAAGAAAGATGGGCATAATCGATTTATTGTGATTAATGAAAACTTAGATGATCCATTACAGAGAATTGTTTGTGCTCATGAATTAGGTCACGATCAATTGCATCGTCACCTTGCTAATAATAGCTATATAAAAGAATTTATGCTTTATGATATGAAATGTAGACCAGAATATGAAGCCAACATGTTTGCTGCTGAATTATTATTAGATGACGATGATGTTAATGATGTTTTACAAATGGAATGTGATTTTTTCCTATCCGCAAAATGTTTATATACTGATAAGAATCTACTTTCCATTAAATTGCAATCTATGAATGCTAGAGGATATAATTTTAAAATTCCAATTGAACATGATAGTTCATTTTTAGGTGAATTATAAATTTTTAGGACTTACTTTTTTTAGTAAGTT
>JAYEHA010000247.1:0-12525 GCA_034659335.1 Bacillota bacterium | reverse complement strand
TTTATAAAGAATATTATTTTTATTTTTTGTTGGAATTAACCTATAGATATTATTATTTTTATTGTTTATTAAAAAAATAATAATATTTTTTATAAATATATTATTATTACAATCTGATAAATTAGTTACATTAAAAAGATCTAAACAAGCATTATTTGTTTCAATAATGGTTTTACCTTTAATAATGAGTATTGGATTTTCAATTATTTTAAATATATTTTTGTATATTGAATTATTCATAAACAACTCGCTTTCATAAATAATAAATAAATTGAGATAATGAATATAATATAATTTATATGTGATATATTTACATTATATTGAATTATTGTAATATATGCAATAAAAAAGAAAAAGAAAAAGGATTAATAGCTATAAAAACTTCATATACAGATACAGATATAATTATTCAAATTAGTGATAATGGATGTGGAATAAATGAAGATAAGATTACAAAATTCTTTAATCTTTTTTATATATCAAAGCCTATAGGAACGGGAGTTAAACTTGGATTAAGTATAACTTATGATATTATTAATAAGCATAATGATTGATTGGAATGGATTCAACGGTGGGAGTTGGAACAAAATTTACTATAACTATTCCTATTAAACAACTTTAAAAATAACTAGACATATTTTTTAATCTTTGTTATGATAATAGTGATGAAATTATGACGAAGATTAAAGAGGAGATTGATTATGGAAAACAAGGTATTAGCAATAGTTAATGGAAATGAAATTACTGAAGGACATAGAAGTAGTTTACTAAGATCATTAGGACCACAAAGAGCTCAGCAGTTTCAAGGAAAAGAAGGCGAAGAATTAATTTTAAAAGAACTAATTAATCAAGAATTGTTTTATTTTGATGCTGTAGATGCAAAATTAGATGAAACAGAGGAATTTAAAGCAGAATTAGAAAATGCAAAAATAAATATATTAAAACAGATTAATATTCATAATACGTTAAAGGCTGTTAAGATTGAAGAAGATGAGTTAAAAGAATTTTTTAACAATAATAAAGAAAAGTATAATAAACCAGCTACTGTTGGTGCAAAACATATTTTAGTTAGTGATGAAGAAAAAATAAATGAAATTGCTGAAGAATTAAAAGGTGATTTAACATTTGAAGATGCTGCAAAAAAATATTCAACTTGTCCTTCTAAAGATAGAGGTGGAGATTTAGGAGTATTTGGAAAAGGTCAAATGGTTCCAGAATTTGAAGCGGTTGCTTTTGAATTAGAAATTGGTGCTATCAGTGAACCTGTTAAAACACAGTTTGGATATCATATAATAATGACAACTGAAAAAAATGAAGGTGAAGAAAGTGCTTTTGATGAAGTTAAAGAGAATATATCTAATGAATTAGTAATTAGAAAACAAAACGATTTATATTTAGCAAAAGTTGAAAAGTTAAAAGAAAGTTATGAAGTAGAAATAATTAAGTAGTATTTACCCCTCTTAGGGGTTTTCTTTTAAGGAGTTAATATGGATAATGTACGAATTAAAGATTTTAAAGTTAGTGATAATATAACAAGTATTTATTTATTGAGTGGATTTAATGTAAAGACGTCAAGTAGTAATAAGTTATATTTGGATTTAACACTTCAAGATAAATCTGGCGAAATAAATGCAAAACTTTGGAATATTAAAAACAATGAGCACGAAGAGTTTAAAGCTGGAGATGTAGTGAAAGTTAAAGGTACTGTTACTTCATTTAAGGAAAGTTTACAATTTAAGATTGGAAAAATTAGATTGGCAACTAAAGATGAGTATAGTATTAATGAACTTGTTATTGCTGCTCCGATTGATCCTTTAGAAACATTTGAGGAAATAATGGGTTTAGTAGATGAGTTTGAAAGTCAAGATATCAAGGTTATTACGAAGGTTATTTTAGAAAAATATAAAGAACCTTTATTAGTGTATCCTGCAGCTAAATCGAATCATCATTCTATAAAAAGTGGACTTTTATATCATATTAAAAGGATGTTAGAAGTTGGAAAAGCTTTAGCTACTATTTATAATACTGTTGATAAGGATTTATTATATGCTGGAATCATTTTGCATGATATTGAAAAAATTAATGAAATGGATGCTAATGAATTAGGTATTGTTTCTGATTATACGCGCGATGGTAAAATGTTGGGGCATTTAATAATGGGAGTAAAAACTATTTCCGAAGTTGCTCAAGAAAATAATGTTGATGAAGAAATTTCAGTATTACTTCAACATATGATGTTATCACATCATTACGAGCCAGAATTTGGAAGCCCAGTAAGACCGATGTTTTTAGAAGCAGAATTGCTTCATCATATTGATTTGATTGATGCAAGAGTTTATGATTTTGATGATATTAATGATAGTTTAGAAAATGGAAGCTTTTCAAATCCAATTTGGACTTTAGATAAAAGAAGAATTTATAGATCGAATTATAAAAACGAAAAATAAAAGATAAGATAAGATAAAAAATAATAAAATCATTAAAATATGATTTTATTATTTTTTTTTACTTTAATTTCCTAAAAGATAGAAAAAGTTTACTAAAAATGGAACAAGAAGTGTTAAAATTGCACCATTTAGAAAACTAATAACTGAATGGTTGGCATCAGTTGCTTGCGATACAATTGGTAAAGTTGTATCCATAGATGTAGCTCCGCCAGGTGCTAATGCAGTAAAATAATTAATATATTTTGCTAAGATTGGTATTAATATTATTGCATAAATTTCTCTAAAGATGTTGGTTAAAAATGATATTGCAGCTATTTCAGCATTTGCTATTTCGTTTAAAATTACAGGGGCTAAAGAATACCAGCCAAAGCCAGCTGAGATTGCTAAAGATGCATTATATTCAATGTTTGAGATCCAGCCTGCTATTAATCCTCCGCTAAAAGTTCCTAGCATTACAGCGCTTGTTAAAATAAATAACATTTTACCTTTTTTAAATATACCTTTAAAAGTATCTTTACTACTTCCTAAGTCAAGTCCTACAGAAAATAGAAGGAGAATTAGTAAATATGAAGATATTAAATTAATATTTTCTATTTCATTTGGAGATATAAAGAAATGACCTGAGAATAAGCCAAGTATTACGGCAATAATAATTGTTATAGTAAGTAACATAGTTATAACTCCTTAATCAATAATTTATGAAAAACATAAGTGAAACCTATGCTTAATAATACAGTGAATGTTGCAAAAAGAAATGAAGCAATTCCTATTTGTTTTAAATTTGATAAAATTTCTGGATTTATTCCAAGTGATACTCCCATAAAGAATAATAGACTAAAAAGTATTACTATTTGAATTTTTGAGTTGATGTTCAATATTTTTTTATTCAATTTTATGAATAACCCTATAGTAATTCCAATAACTAAACTAATAACTAATGACATTTAATATTCCTCCTTTCTATTACAAATTGTATTTTTCAATTCTCCGATAAAGTGTTCTCAAACTAATATTTAGGATATTTGAGATTTCTTTTTTTGCTTCAACAGTTTTCCCATAATCATTTAATAGCAAAACTAATTCTTTTTCTTCTTTTGAAATGTTTTGTATTGAAGATATATATGATTTGATTTCATCTGGTATATTAATTAAATTGAGAGTTGAACTATCTTCTAGATTAATTGCAGATTCTATAGCATTTTCAAGTTCTCTAATATTTCCAGGCCAATTATAATTGATAAAATACTTTAGTACTTCATCAGAAATGGAAACAATATTTTTATTTAATATTTTACTATATTTTTTAATAAAATGATAGCTAAGTAATTTAATATCTTCAATTCTTTTATTTAAATTTGGTATGTTAAAAGAAATAACATTAATTCTATAATAAAGGTCTGATCTAAAAGTTTTATTGAGAATCATTTCTTTAAGATTCTGATTAGTTGCACAGATAATTCTTACATCAACGGCAATCTCTTTAGTACTGCCTAATCTATATATTCTTTTTTCTTGAACTGCTTTTAATAGTTTTGCTTGTGTTGATAGAGGAATCTCAGAAATTTCATCAAGAAAAATTGTGCCATTAGAAGCGTATTCAAACAATCCTATTTTACCAGATTTATTAGCTCCTGTAAAAGCCCCATATTCATATCCAAATAATTCGCTTTCAATAAGAGAGTCGGGAATATTTGCACAGTTTAATTCAATAAAAGGGCCATATTGGCGATTACTTATATTATGAATGTGGTTTGCAAGTAAACTTTTACCGGTGCCTGTATCACCAGTGATTAATATATTAGATGGACTATTTTTTAATTTCTTGGCTTTTTTTAAAAGTAAATTCATTTCTTTATTGTTTGTTATAATAGAATAATCTTTTGGAGTTCCCTTATTAATATTCACTGCATTACTAGATTCTTCTGTTTTTTCTGGAATGAGTGTAATAATGTGTAAACTATCTATTGTTTTACATTCTATGTCAAAATTAGAATTCATTATTTTTGTTTTTATTTTAAAATAAATATTTTGTTTTATTTTATTAATTACGGTATCATTAAAAATTTGGTTTAATGAATGATTATATAAACAAAATAAAGAAAGGTTACTTTCTATATATGGGTTATAATTTAAAATATTTAAATCGTTATCTGCAATAATAACACCATATTCTTTATCATCAATTAATGCAGTAATTAAATTTTTCTTTTGTGCTAGTAAATGCATATTATTTTCATTATTTAAAGTATTTGATATTAGTTTTGATATTTGTTCAAGAATCATAAAATATTTAGTAATGTTATTTTCGATTCTTTTATGTCCTTCTTTTGTAAAAGAAGTTAATGAAAGTACACCAATAGGTTTTCCTTTATATCTTATACAATCAAGAATTTCTATTGTAGATGGGCAATTTCCTTTAAATCTACATTCCTTGCATAAATCCATTTCACCAGGTTTATTTACTAGAATTTTTTCATTATCTATAACATAATCGATAAAAGGTTTATGAACACTTTTTCCTTTTTTTTGAATATATCTTTCTGAGTATATTACTAAATATGCGTTCTTATCAAAAATTGCTGCTTCAAGATTATTGCTTATACAAATAGCATCAAGAATTATTTGAATTTCATTTTGATATTTTTTAAACATAATTTCCTCCTTGTGTGATAATTGTAAAAAAAAAAAATGTTTTTGTCAATCGAAATGACAAATTTGACAAAAGAAATATTTGAAATTAATAATATAGCCATTTGTTTTTGGTATAATAATTGCATTATATAATATTAATTGTTAGCTATGAATAATATAGGGGGTTAGAATGGAGATATCTTTAAAAGGAAAAATAGCAGTAATAACAGGAGCAGCTTCGGGAATAGGACTTGCAACATCAAAATTATTTTCTCTTCAAGGTGCTAAAGTAATAATGCTTGATGTTTCATCAAAAGGAAAAGAGATTGCTAGTGAAATTACTAATGCACAATTTATTTATTGTGATGTAACAAATGTTGAGAATGTTAAAGAGGTAGCTGATATTGTGAAGGAACAATTTGGAACTGTAGATATTTTATTTAATAATGCAGGTGTAACAGTTAGGAAAACTGTTGTTGAATTAACAGAAAGAGAATGGGATTTTGTTATTGATGTTGGATTAAAAGGAGTTTTTCTAATGTCAAAATATTTTATTCCATTAATGGAAAAAAACGGAGGTAGTATAATTAATACTGGTTCTGGATGGGGACTTAAAGGTGGCAATCAAGCTGCAGCATATTGTGCTGTTAAAGGTGGAATTGTAAATTTAACTAGAGCTATGGCGATTGATCATGGTAAAGATAAAATTAGAGTAAATAGTGTTAATCCAGGGGATACTGATACAGCAATGCTACGTGATGAAGGTTTACAAACTGGTGATATTAATGAAATGAATAACGTTAATGAATATTTAAATGATTGTGGTAATGATAGACCGTTAGCTAGAATTGGTATGCCAAGTGATATTGCTAAAGCAGTGTTATTTTTAGCAAGTGATTTATCAGAGTGGATAACAGGAACAGCTTTAGTTGTAGATGGGGGAGGTATTGCATAAATGAAAAAAAGAGGATTTAAAGATCATCCATATATTCCGAATTCAAATATTGAAGTTCAAAACGGAATGTTAAAAGAAATTGGACTTACTGCTTTAGAAGAGTTACATGAAGAAATTCCAGATGATTTGATATTTAATGGAGAAATGGATATTCCGAAAGCGATAAAATCTGAATTTGCTTTAAAAAAACATATGTTGAGTTTATTAAATAAAAATAAAAATTGTAATGATAACCTGAATTTTCTTGGAGCTGGTTGTTATCAGCATTATGTGCCGGCAGTATGTGATGAAATTGTAAATCGTGGTGAATTCCTAACGGGTTATGGAGGAGAATCGTATAATGATTTTGGTAGATTTCAAGTTTTTTTTGAATATCAATCTTTAGTTGCAGAACTTATAAATATGGAAGTTGTAAATGTGCCTACAATGGATTATGCACAAGCAGCTGCGACGTCAATTAAAATGGCTTATAGATTAAAAGATAGAAGGAAGTTTTTAGTATCTGAAGCAATATGTCCTGATAAGTTTTCAATAATTAATAATTATTGTAAACCACATATTGAATTAATAAAAGTAAAATTTGATTTAGAAACAGGTTTAGTTGATTTATTAGATTTAAAGAATAAATTAAATGGTGAAGTAGCTGGATTTTATTTTGAGAATCCTTCATATTTTGGACATATTGAAACACAAGGAGAAGAAATTTCGGAATTAGTTCATAATAACAATTCAGAATTAGTCGTAGGTATTGATCCTATTTCGTTAGGTATATTACAACCACCAGTTGAATATGGCGCAGATATAGTGTGTGGAGATTTACAACCATTAGGAGTTCATATGAATTATGGTGGAGGCCAATCAGGATTTATGGCAACACATAATGAAGAAAAATATGTAATGGAGTTTCCGTCTAGAATATTTGGTATGGCTCCGACTATTAAAGAGGGAGAATATGCTTTTGGAGATGTAGCATATGATAGAACTTCTTTTGGACATCATAGAGAACATGGTAAGGAATACGTTGGAACTCAAACTGGATTGTGGGGAATTGCCGCTGCTGTATATTTATCGTTAATGGGACCTAGAGGGATGAAAGAGTTAGGGGAGAAAATAATATTTAATGCAAATTTTGCTAAATTAGAACTTAATAAAGTTAATGGTATTAATACAAATTTAATGAAGAATATGGTTTTTAAAGAAATCATTGTTACTTTTGAAAAAACAGATTTAACTGTAAAAGAAATAAATAAAAAATTGCTTAAATTTGGAATGTTTGGTGGAAAAGATCTATCGAATGAATTTTCAATGTTGGGAAAATCGTCGCTTTATAGTTTTACTGAAGTGCACTCAGAAGATGATATTATGAAGTTGAAAAATGCATTAAATATCGTGCTGAATGAATCTGAGGAGGTAGAAAATGAAGAAAATAAATAGATCTAATATATTAAAAAACTTTCATCAAGCAAAATGGGATGAACCTATAATATTTGAATTGTCAAAAAAAGGAGAACGTGGGATATTAGTCCCTGAAATTGATGAAAATATTAAATCGTTATTTAAATTAGATGATATTTTACCTGAAAATATGAAACGAAAAGTTTCATTAGAGTTGCCTGAAATATCACAGTCTAGAGTTGTGAGACATTTTACCAGATTATCACAAGAGACTTTAGGTGCTGATGTAAATATTGAGATTGGACAAGGGACATGTACTGTAAAATATAGTCCTAAAATAAATGAAGTGATAGCGCGAAGTGACAATATGTTAGAAATTCATCCTCTTCAAGCTGATGAAACTGTTCAAGGAATTCTTGAAGTAATGTATAATCTTGATTATTTTATGAGAGAAATATCTGGATTAGATCAATTTACTTTTCAACCTGGTGGTGGATCGCAAGCAATTATGACTATGGCTTCATTAGTAGAAGCTTATTTTGATGAGAAGGGTGAAAAACGTGATGAAATAATTACTACTATATATTCTCATCCTTCAGATGCTGCAGCTCCGGCAGTAAAAGGTTATAAAATTATATATATTCATCCAGATGAAAATGGATATCCTGATTATGAAGCGTTTAAATTAGCTGTTAGTGAAAAAACTGCCGCATTTTTTATAGCTAATCCTGAAGATACAGGCGTTTATAATAAAAGAGTAAAAGAATTTACTAAGTTAGTTCATGATAATGGCGGATTATGTTGTTATGATCAAGCTAATGCAAATGGATTATTAGGAGTTACTCGTGCAAAAGATGCTGGATTTGATATGTGTTTTTTCAATCTGCATAAAACGTTTTCTACTCCACATGGTTGTGGTGGACCAGCGACTGGAGCGACTGGAGTAACTAAAGAATTAATAAAATATTTGCCTAAACCAATAGTTAGTAAAAATGAAAAAGGATTCTTTTATTTGGATTATGATTTTAGTAGTTCTGAGTATTCAATTGAAAAAGTAAGAATGTTTAATGGTGTTGCGCAGGTAGCATTAAAAGCATATGCATGGATAATGTCGTTAGGAGCAGAAGGATTATATGAAGTTGGTAAAGTAGCCGTTCTTAATAATAATTATATGTTTAAAAAATTAATGGGGAATAAGTGGATTGATGCTCCTTATATTAAAGGGAAACAACGAATTGAGCAGGTAAGATATACTATTGAAAAATTGACAAATGAAACTGGTGTTACATCGGAAGATATTCAGAGAAGAATGATGGATTTTGGACTTCATTATTGGACTTCTCATCATCCATATTATATTGAAGAACCAATGACTTTAGAACCAACAGAAACACCTTCTAAAGAAGATATTGATATATATATTGATACTTTAGAATATGTTTTAAATGAAGCTTTTGAAAAGCCTGAATTTGTTAAAAGTGCTCCTCATTCAAGCGTATGTCATCAATTAATTGAAGAGGTACTTGATGAACCTAATAATTGGGCAATAACTTGGAGAACTTATAAAAAACAAAACAATTTATAAGGAGTATTATGAAAAAGATTGGTTTAATTATTAATCCTATTGCAGGGTTAGGTGGAAGTGTTGGGTTGAAAGGGACTGATGATATATATATAGATGCTATTGCTTTAGGGGCTAAACCTAAGGCAATAGCTAAAACAAGAAAGGTTATTGAATTACTGAATTTTAATGGTGAATATATTTTCTATACTGCTTCTGGAGATATGGGAGAAAAGTTACTACAAGAAATGGGGGTTAATTATGAGTGTAGTTATATTTCTCAAAAAGAAACTAGTGGAAATGATACTATTAAATGTGCAGAATCTTTTTTGGAAAAAAATATTGATTTAATTATGTTTTCAGGAGGTGATGGAACAGCGAGAGATATTTATAATGCAATAGGGAAAAAAGTGCCTGTTATTGGGATACCAGCTGGTGTAAAAATGCAATCAGCTATATTTGCAAAGAATCCAAGAAAGGCATCAAATTTAATAAATAAATTTTTAATAAATGGAATTTATTTAAAAGAATGTGAAGTGATTGATCTTGATGAAGAATTGTATAGAAAAGGTGAAATTCAGGTTAAATTATATGGGTATTTAAATGTCCCTTACGATAAAACATTATTACAAAATAAAAAATCAAGAACGCTTTCAAGTGAAAGAAATAATCAGAAAGAAATTGCTTATGATATATGTGAGAACATGCAAGAAAATATATTATATATTATTGGGCCTGGATCAACGACTAAAGCAATTATGGAAAACTTGAGTTTGAATAATACTTTAATTGGTGTAGATTTAATTTGTAATAAAAAAGTAATTAAAAATGATGTTGCAGAAATTGAAATTATTGATGAAATGTCGAAGTATAAAAAAGTAATAATTATTATAACTCCTATTGGAGGTCAAGGTTATATTTTTGGTAGAGGAAATCAGCAAATTAGCGATAAAGTACTTAGAAATATTAGAAAAGAAAACATTTGTATTGTAGCAACTAAAATGAAATTAGTAGGACTTAAAAACCAACCTTTATTGATGGATACTGGATCTTTAGAAATAAACGAAAAATTTAAAGGGTATTATAAAGTTGTTACAGGTTATAATGAAAGATCGATTCAAAAAGCAAGTGAGTAGACGGAATATTTGGAATGTTTCGAAAAAGAGTTGGGGAGGAATTATGAATCAAAATAAGAAAAATGAAGTGAGTTTAGCAGTAGCAATAATACCAGTAATATTTTTATTGCTTTCACTAGTGATTACTTTGGTAGTATATGACTTAGGAGAAGCACATATTGCATTATTTTTATCAGCTATGTTTACTGCTGCTTTAGCAATTGTAGTTTTAAAAACTCCATGGAAAGTAATAGAAGATGGAATGATAGATTCAATTAAAATGTCTATGCAAGCTATAATAATTATGTTGATTATTGGTATGGTTGTTGGAACATGGATTTTATCGGGGATTGTTCCTACAATGATATTTTATGGTTTGAAAATTTTATCGCCTGGAATATTTTTAGTGGCAACTGTATTAATATGTTCGGTAGTATCATTAGCAACAGGTAGTTCATGGACTACTGCAGCAACTGTTGGTATAGCATTAGTGGGTGTTGGTGCTGGACTTGGAATACCAATTGAGATAGTTGCTGGTGCAATTATATCAGGTTCATATTTTGGAGATAAACTGTCACCATTATCTGACACAACAAATTTAGCACCAGCTATGGCTGGTTCGAATTTATTTGAGCATATTAGACATATGTTATATACTACAGTACCAAGTTATATTATATCTCTAGTTTTATTTGCAATAATTGGTATGAAATATGCTGGTAAAACTTTAGATCAAAGTTCAATTGATGTAATATTAAATGGTTTAGATGGAGCATTTAATCTATCACCAGTTTTATTAATTGCACCTTTACTTGTAATATTTATTGTTATTAAAAAGATTCCTGCTGTACCTGGGTTATTTTGTGCTGCATTATTAGGTGGAATTTTTGCAATGATATTTCAAGGAGCATCACTTGGAACTATAATAGATGTTGCAAATAATGGATATTCTTCAAGTGTTGGAGTAGATGCAATAGATGCGTTACTTTCGAGAGGTGGAATGCAGGGTATGCTATGGACTGTTTCCTTGATTTTATGTGCAATGATGTATGGTGGAGCAATGGAAAAATCAGGAATGCTTAATGCAATTGCTAGAAGTATTTTATCGCTTGCAAAAAATACAGGTGGATTAATTACCGCAACTATTTTGACAAGTATTGGTATGAATATTATTGCTGCTGACCAGTATTTAGCGATAGTTGTACCTGGACGTATGTATGCTGATGCATATAAAGAGAGAAGGCTTCATTCTAAAAATCTATCGAGAACTTTGGAAGATGCGGGTACATTAACTTCACCGTTGATTCCTTGGAATACTTGTGGAGCTTATATGATTTCTACACTAGGTGTGGCGCCATGGGTATATGTACCGTATTGTTTCTTGAATTGGATTAATCCTGTTATAGCAATAATATATGGTTATACAGGATTTAGTATTGAATATATTGATGAAGAGGAAGAATTATTAGAAGCATAATTATTGTTGCCAGCATTATTGCTGGCTTTTTTTTGATAATTTTTATAATTATTTCAATTGAAACTAAATTAACGCTATCGAGATATTTACTGAATTGGATATTGTTTAGTAGATATGATACAATGAGAATGAGAATAAATTATTGTAGAATTATTATATTTTGTCGATATTGTTAATAAGCTTAAGTTTTTTATATTACTGTTTATTATGGGGTGATTGTATGAATATTACGAGTTTACAAAGTGCAAATATTCAAAGTTTAAAAGCGGCAATTAACATTGCAACTTTAAGTAGAGTTATGAATCAAGATG
This sequence comes from Bacillota bacterium, assembly GCA_034659335.1. Taxonomy (GTDB): domain Bacteria; phylum Bacillota; class Clostridia; order Peptostreptococcales; family Acidaminobacteraceae; genus HSG29. The sequence continues at coordinate 633 of JAYEHA010000247.1, read as the reverse complement.
CAAAAAGTGTTGATACTTTAATGAAATCAATGGAACGTTCTATTACACCTCATAAGGGTGGACATATAGACTTTAAATTATAATGGAGAAAAATTATGAATACGATAATAAACTTATTAGAAAAAAAACTTAAGCTTTTAAATGATAAAGCGCTAAAAAATGAAATTATAGAAATTGATATTTTATTTGCAAAAGAATATGATAAATTGTTAAAAAAATTTGAAGTAAAAGATATTGATAATATCGATAATATCGATAAAGTTATATTTAAAGATAGTTTAATAAGGTTAAAAGAGCTTGTTAAACAAATTATTGAAATTGAAGAAAAAGACAATTCTAAAAAAATAATTTCAGATACAATAAATAGTAGAAAAATTACAGCATTATATAAGAAAAATATAAAAAAATAGTAATAAAAATAAAAAAATCAGTATCATATTCATGGTATTGATTTTTTTATGGGATAAAACCAAAAAAAAATTCACGTATTTGAAATTTTGTATTATAATAATAATATATAGTTATAAATTATTAACCTAATCTCCCGCATTTTTATACATAGGTTTTATAGCCCTTCATCTATAAAATGCGCGTTTTTACAAGGGTTTGTATTCAAAAATGCTTGACATTTCC
>JAYEHA010000246.1:0-2567 GCA_034659335.1 Bacillota bacterium | reverse complement strand
AGAAGGAATTAGATGAATTTTCAATTATGCTTAAAAATAAAGATAAAGATTCGCTTGAAAAAATGTTGTTAAATACAAGGATAAAAAGAGAAAAATATTTAAAATCGTGATGGAAATATACTATATTAGAGTTCACTGAAAAAATTGGAGGACTAATGGAAATAATAATAAAACCAAGTAAATTAAAGGGAGAAGTAAATATACCGCCATCTAAAAGTTTAAGTCATCGTGCAATTATTGCTGCTTCACTTTCAAATGGGATAAGTGAAATTGAAAATATTATTTTATCAGATGATATAAAAGCTACAATTGAGGCAATGAAAAATTTTGGGGTTGAAATTAACAAAGAGAAAATTGAAAATAGATATAAATTAGCTATAAAAGGTAAAGATAAATTTGAATTAAATAATAACGTAATTAATTGTAATGAATCAGGTTCAACCTTAAGATTTTTAATTCCATTTTTTTCATTAGTTAATGATGAAGTAATATTTACAGGGGAAAATAAGTTAATTGAAAGACCACTTGAAACTTATTATAAGATTTTTGATGAAAATAGAATTGAGTATTCTAATGATTTTGGGAAATTACCATTAAAGATATCTGGAAGTTTAAAATCGGGGATATATGAAGTAGATGGAGATATTTCTTCTCAATTTATTACTGGTTTAATGTTTATACTTCCCATACTTGATGGAGACTCTGAGATTGTAATTAACAAAGAATTAGAATCAAAGTCATATATAGATTTAACATTAAATATCTTAAAAAGATTTGGTATTATAATAAAGAATAATAACTATAAGAATTTTATAATTAAAGGGAATCAAAAATATATTTCTAATAATTATAAAGTTGAAGGCGACTATTCACAGGCATCATTTTGGATAGTATCAAATTTATTGGGGAATAATATTATTATAAAAGATTTAAATGAATATTCTATACAAGGAGACAAAGTAATATTAAAAATTATTAAGAAAATGGGAGCAGATTATAAATTTGAAGGGAACAATTTAATTGTTTTAAATAAAAATAATTTAAAAAATATAGAAATTGATGCTAAAGATTGCCCTGATTTAGTCCCTATATTGTCAGTATTAGCAAGTTTTGCAGATGGAAAATGTAGAATTTATAATGCTAAAAGATTAAGATTTAAAGAATCTGATAGATTAAAAGCAATTTCTAGTCAGATTAATTTATTGGGTGGTAAAATAATAGAAGTTGATGATGGATTAGAAATATATCCAGTTAAAGATTTAATAGGTGGGAATGTTGAAAGTTGGAATGATCATAGAATAGCAATGGCATTAACAATTATTTCAACAAAGATAAAAGATAATATATATTTATCTAATGCTGAAGCTATTAATAAATCATATCCAGAATTTTATAATGATTTTAAGAAATTAGGGGGTAAAATTTATGTCTAATACATTTGGTAAAAATTTAAAACTAACTATTTTTGGTGAATCACACTCAAAATCTATTGGAGTGGTGATTGACGGTATACCACCAGGAACTTCTATTGATTTTGAAAAAATAAAAAATGAAATGAATAGAAGAAGGCCTAGTAAAAATAAAATATCTACATCGCGGTATGAATTAGATGAAGTAGATATTCAAAGTGGTTTTTTTAATGGGAAAACAACAGGTGCATCACTTTGCGGAATTATTAAAAATAAAAATACAAAATCAAAAGATTATTCAAATTTAATTGACAATATGCGGCCAAGTCATTCTGACTTTCCTAGTAATATTAAGTATAAAGGATTTAATGATTATCGAGGTGGTGGACAATTTTCAGGGAGATTAACTGCGCCAATTGTATTTGCAGGTGCGATAGCTAAGCAAATTTTAGAAAAAAATAATATATATATTGGGAGTCATATTTATTCAATAAAAGATATTAAAGATAAAGAATTTAATGAATTAAATATTGAATTAGAATTATTTAATAGACTATTAAAAGAAGAAATACCAACTATTAATAAGAATATTAGTGATAAGATGAGAAGTGAAATTAAAAGATATAAAAGTGAAGGTGATTCTGTTGGTGGAATAGTAGAAACGGCAATTATTAATCTTCCAGTAGGTCTTGGAGAACCATTATTTGATTCATTTGAAAGTAGACTTTCTCATTTATTGTTTTCAATACCTGGTGTTAAAGGTATAGAATTTGGTAAAGGGTTTGAAATAACTAAATTAATAGGGTCTCAAGCAAATGATGAATTTTACTATGATGATAATTTAAAGGAAAAAACTTACTCAAATAATAATGGTGGAATATTAGGAGGGTTAACGACATCTATGCCTGTTATTTTTAAAGTTGCATTTAAGCCAACACCTTCTATTAGTAAAAAACAAAGAACAATTAATATTAAAGAAAAAGAAAATGTTGAAATAAGCATAGAAGGAAGACATGATCCTTGTATTGTACCAAGAGCATTAGTAGTAGTAGAAGCTGTTAGTGCTATTATTACACTTGATTTTTTATTAGAAAGTGGAATTGTTTATGAATAGATTAAAAAAATTAAGAGAAAATATAGATGAAGTAGATGAGAAAT
>JAYEHA010000245.1:0-2572 GCA_034659335.1 Bacillota bacterium | reverse complement strand
ATGAAAGGTTAAATGAATAAAGATGCAAAAAAATAAAAACCACCATAATAAAATGGTGGAGGATTAGAATAAATGAAAAAATAAAGATGTTGAAGTTTAAACTCTTGGTTTGTTCTGAGAGTGTATTCAGTATAGAGGAGGTGACAATGTTACGAAAAAATAATATGGTATTATTATTTTGTAACTAATATTTATGAGTGGTATTGTTGCGTTGTTTGGGTTTGTTATTATTTTAATATTTTTGGCTGCAACTGTTGGATTATATTTATTAATGGCTATAGGACTTAAGAAATTAGCTGATAATCGGGGGATAGAAAATTCTTGGGTGGCTTTTATTCCTATTCTTCAGCTTTATGTATTAGGTTTATTAATTGTGGATTTAGAAGTGTTTGGATTTGAGATTCCAGAAGTATCTTTGGTTTTGCCGGGATCAACATTAATAACTCCATTAGTATCTACAATTCCACTTATTGGTGGAATATATTCTTTAGCTGTTTTTATAGTATTTGCTTTTGCATTATATAAGTTATTTAAAATGTATGTTCCAGAAAGTGCTCAACTTTATGTAATTTTATCTGTTGTTTTACCATTTATGGGGCCAATACTTATATTTACGATTAGAGATAATGAATTAGTAGAGGGTGAGTAATAGTTTGTGAGTAAAGTAAATAAAGCTAAATTAATAGAGGGAAAAGTTAGCGAGTTAATTATTAAACTAACATTACCAATGATTGCTGGTATGTTAGGATTAGTTATATTTAATTTAGTAGATACTTTTTATATAGCTAAATTAGGAGTTAGAGAAACTGCTGCATTAACTTTTACTTTTCCAGTTGTTTTAATGGTTAACAACATTGCCTTAGGATTAGGCCTTGGTACAGCCTCAGTTGTTTCAAGGGCTGTAGGAAAAGGTGATGAATATAATGTTAGAAAATTAAGTACTGATAGTTTGATATTATCAGTACTTGTTGTATTTGTTTTTATGATAATTGGTTTAAATACAATTAATCCATTATTTGAAATGTTGGGTGCTTCTAAAGATGTTATGATATATATTGAAAAATATATGAAGATATGGTATTTTGGATCGATTTTTGTAGTTGTACCTATGGTTGGTAATAATATTATTAGATCTCTTGGAGATACTAAAACTCCAGCAATAATAATGTTGTTATCAGCGACAATAAATATTATTGTTGATCCATTATTAATATTTGGACTAGGGCCATTTCCTAAATTAGGAATTGCTGGTGCTGCTATTGCAACTGTTTTTGCGCGTGCGGTTACTTTTATATTTGCATTATATATTTTGATAAAAAGAGATAAGATTATTACTTTTAAATCAATGAAACTTGCTAATTTAATTGATTCTTGGAAACAAGTATTATATATTGGTGTTCCAGCTGCTATTACTAGGATGATTTTGCCTTTTGCAACTGGTGTTATTACAAATATTATTTCTGTATTTGGAATTTTTGCTATAGCTGGATTTGGAATAGCTACAAAAATAGAATTCTTTTTGCTTATTTCAGTAAGGGCGATGTCGTCAATTATGATATCTTTTGTAGGTCAAAATTATGGAGCGTTAAGATTTGATAGAGTAAAAATCGGCATAATATTTTGTGAAAAAGTTTCAATGATTTTGAGTTTAATTATCTATATTTTTATGATTATATTTGCAAATAGTATTGCAAACTTGTTTACAAATAATGTTGAAGTTATAAATGTTATTAAAATATATCTTTTAATAGTACCTATTGGGTACGGATTACAAGGTATATTTTTAGTAGCTGTTTCGACTTTAAATGCAATAAATAAACCTATTAAAGCTTCATTATTAACAGTTTTTCAGGTTTTTATAATTTATATTCCTTTAGCAAAAATATTGAATTATTTTCTAGGAATAAATGGAATCTTTATTGCGCTAGCTTCTTCATATATAATTGGAGGTTTTGTAGCGCATTTTATAGTTAAAGGGAATTTTGACATAAACTATTATAGTAATTAAAATATGTTATAATAGTATTATGATGGAAATGAGGGGAATATGCAAAATATAATTATAAAATTTAAAGCACCCCAAAATAAGGAGTTACTTACTAATTATGTAAACAATAATCAATTTTTTAATGGTTATGTTATTATGAATTTAAATCTTGATTTTATTAAAGATTTTGAAAAAAATACATATATGGATATTGTTAAGGTAGCTAATGATGTTGATATAAAGGGAGTTTATTATTACAAGAGTGTATTAATGCTTGATTTTACTTTATTGATTATAGATATTGAGTATTTAAATATATTAGAGCTTAAAGGGAAAACACTTATTAATCATAAGAATAAAGAAAAGTATAAAAATGATGGAATATTTATTAATCAACCTGAGTATTATTTAAAAGAAAAAATAATTTTTGGATATGAGCTTAAATATCCGGAGCATTTATTTAGTAGCGAAAAAATTGTGAAAAAATTTTTAGAATTACTTGAAAAAGAAAATTATTATAAAGTTGAAAAGAAAAATATTGTTTTAGATGAAATTATTTTAGAATTATCTTTTTACGATATCAAA
>JAYEHA010000244.1:0-12670 GCA_034659335.1 Bacillota bacterium | reverse complement strand
TACAAGGAAACAAAGTAAATAAAGGCTCAATGAGCTATAAGAAATTAAAATTATTAAAAAGAAGAGGAGGTGTGCTTGTGGAGAAACGTATAATATAGAACAATAATATACACGTTTCCTCTCACGACTGAAGTCGCGAGTATCCACGAGCTAAGTTCATGAAATATGTAATTGAAATGCTTAATATTACAAAAGAATTTCCTGGAATTAAAGCAAATGATAATGTTACATTGCAGGTTGGAAAAGGTGAAATACATGCTTTGCTTGGTGAAAATGGTGCAGGAAAATCAACTTTAATGAGTGTTTTATTTGGTTTATATCAACCTGAAAAAGGGAAGATCATAATCAAAGGTAAAGAAGTAGATGTTAAAAACCCCAACGTTGCTAATGAATATGGTATTGGAATGGTTCATCAGCATTTTAAATTAGTTCATAATTTTACTGTAACAGAAAATATTATTTTAGGTCTTGAACCTAAAAAATCTTTTGGAAGGATTGATATTGAAACTGCTGCAGAAAAAGTAAAAGAACTTAGTAATAGATACGGATTAAGTGTTGACCCATATACGAAGATTGAAGATATTACTGTAGGTATGCAGCAACGTGTTGAAATACTTAAAATGCTTTATAGAGATGCTGAAATTTTAATTTTTGATGAACCTACTGCTGTATTAACACCACAAGAAATTAAAGAGTTAATGACAATTATGAAAGAACTTGTAAAAGAAGGGAAATCTATAATATTAATTACTCATAAGTTAAAAGAAATTAAAGAGGTTGCTGATCGTTGTTCGGTATTAAGAAGAGGAAAACACATTGGTACTGTGGTAGTTGATGATGTGACTGAAGAAGAAATGGCTGAAATGATGGTTGGACGTGAAGTAAGTTTTGAAGTTGAAAAAGGACCTGCTAATCCAACTGATGTTGTTTTAAAAATTGAGAAATTAAATGTTTTAAATTCAAGAAAATTACAAGCTGTTAAAAATCTGGATTTGGAAGTTAGAGCTGGTGAAGTGCTTTGTATTGCAGGTATTGATGGTAATGGACAATCCGAATTAATTCAAGCAATTACAGGTTTGAGAAAAATTGAGTCAGGAAAGATTTTATTCGAAGGTAAAAATATTGAAAGTGAATCAATTAGAAATAGAACACTTTTAGGAATTGGACATATTCCAGAAGATAGGCATAAACATGGACTTGTTTTAGATTTTTCGATTGAGCAAAATCTTGTACTTCAAAATTATTTTCAAGAGCCTTATTCTATTAAAGGTATTATTAATCCAGGGGCTGTGCGTGCTTATTCTGAAAAATTAATTGAAATGTTTGACGTTAGAAGTGGACAGGGAAGTATAACGGAAGCAAGAAGTATGTCTGGTGGGAATCAACAAAAAGCAATTATTGCTCGTGAAATTGATAGAACACCAAAATTACTAATTGCAGCTCAACCTACACGTGGGCTTGATGTTGGAGCGATTGAATATATTCATGAACGATTAATAGCGGAGAGAGATCTAGGAAAAGCCGTGTTATTAATGTCTTTAGAGATGGAAGAAGTATTAAGCGTATCTGATCGTATTGCTGTTATTTATGAAGGCGAGATAGTAGGAATTGTAGATGCAAAGGAAACAGATGAAAATGAACTTGGTCTTATGATGTCGGGTTCTAAGAGAGGGACGGTATAAAAAATGAGAAAATTTTATGAGTATATACTTGATGAAAAAAATTATCACTTTGTTATTCCGGTTATTTCAATAATTCTTGGTTTTTTAGTTGGTAGCATTATTATGATATTTTCTGGATTAAATCCTCTTGATATGTTTTCTTCTATGTTAAGAGGAGTTCTAGGAATTAATTTAAAGAAAATTGGTACTGGAAAAGCAATATTTAATGCTAGATATTTAGGAGAATATTTTGTATTTGCAATGCCTATTATTTTAACAGGTTTATCAGTTGCTTTTGCTTTTAGAACGGGACTTTTTAATATTGGTGCTGAAGGCCAAATGATGGTTGGTTCATTCGCTTCGGTGGCTGTAGGAATTCTTGTGCCATTGCCAACTGTTTTATTATTACCATTAGTGATTTTAGCAGGAATTTTAGCAGGAGCTCTTTGGGGTTTTGTTCCTGGAATACTTAAAGCAAAATATAATGTTCATGAAGTTGTAGTTACTATAATGATGAATTATATTGCACTTTTTATGACAAACTATTATTTGAAAAAATTACCAGGAAGTACAAATGCAAAGACTGTTGCGCTTGTTCAGGGAGCAACATTAAAAAGTGATTTTTTATCTGATATAACTAATCATTCAAGATTACATTGGGGATTTATTATAGTTATTCTTGCTGTATTTTCGTTTTGGTATATTATTGAAAAAACAACTTTTGGATATGAACTTAAAGCAGTTGGATATAATCCGAGTGCAGCAAAATATGCTGGGATAAAAGTTAATTCAAGAGCTGCGCTATCTATGGTTATAGCAGGAGCGTATTCTGGTCTTGCTGGAACTGTATTAGCTATTGGAACATTTGGATATGGGCGTGTTCTAGCTCATGCTGAAGGTTATGGATTTACTGGAATTGCTGTAGCTTTAGTTGGAGGAAATACTGCGGTTGGTTCTTTATTAGGTGGGCTATTATTTGGTTCGCTAAATGCTGCACAACCAATTATGCAATCGAGTGGAATTCCAAAAGATATTGCTGTAATTATTAGTTCGATGATTATTTTATTTATAGCTATGCAAAATGGTATAAAAATACTGTTAAAGCGTTTGAAAGGGGGTAAATAATGGAAATTATATATTCTATGATGACGTTGACATTAATTTTTTCAACACCGATTATTATTACTGCAATTGGTGGTATGTTTTCAGAACGTAGTGGTGTTGTAAATATTGCTTTAGAAGGTATAATGATGATGGGTGGATTTTCAGCTGCGACTGCAATTGTTTTTTTAGAAAAATCGACTGATGCTGCACCTTGGTTAGCACTTTTAGTTGGAATTATAGCTGGTACTTTGATATCTGTTATTCATGCATATCTTAGTATTAACTTAGGAGCCGAACAAGTAATATCTGGTACAGCAATTAATTTATTAGCTGGAGGTTTAACTGTTTACTTGTCTCAAGTAATATTTGGACAACAAAGAACTCAAAGTTTTCAAGGTGGGTTTATTAAAACAACTTATAATGGGTTAAGTGATATTCCAATTATTGGAAGAATATTTTTTGAAAATATATATCCGACAGTATATATTGCTTTAATTTTAGTTGTAGTGAGTTGGTATGTACTTTATAAAACTCCTTTTGGATTAAGATTAAGAGCAACTGGTGAACATCCACATGCGGTAGATAGTATGGGTATAAGTGTATATAAAATGAGATATATTGGTGTTTTACTTTCCGGTGCGCTTGCAGGTTTAGGTGGAGCGGTAATGGTATTAACTTTTGATACTCAATATACAATTGGAAGTATACATGGTGTAGGATTTATTGCGCTTGCATCACTTATATTTGGTAAATGGAAGCCGTTAGGTGTATTAGGAGCAAGTTTATTCTTTGGATTTTCACAAATTTTAAGTGTATATTCAACAGATTTTGCTTGGCTTGCGAAATTTCCACAAGAATTCTTTAAAATATTACCTTATTTTTTAACAATTATTGCTTTGTTAGTATTTAGTGGTAGTTCGGTTGGACCAAAAGCTGTTGGTGAACCATATGATAAAGGTAAAAGATAAATTAAATAATTTAAATGAGTGCTTAATATATTTTATTAAGTACTTTTTTTATTGTTTTTTAATAAGGTATCTCTTTTTCTTTATTTTAGTTAAGTGAAATGATATAATATAATATATGAGTGGGGTGAATATGATGAAAATGGGATTCAGTTTAGAAATGGCGCAAAGACAAGAGTTAGTAATGACAACTGAATTAAGACAAGCTATAGAGATATTGCAATATAATTCTATGGAATTAAATAATTTTATTGATGAACAATTACTAGAAAATCCTACTTTAGAAAGAGAAGAAATAGATGATAAGAGGGAAAGCCTTGAAGAAGTTGATTGGGAAGCTGTTATAGATGATAATTATAATAATCAATATTCTGATATTTCTTATACTGTAGCGAATGATGATTATAATTATGAAAATTTTATATCAAAAAATATGGAGCTAAAAGAATTTTTAGAAACTCAATTAGCATTTTCAAATTTAGATGAAAAATATTATGATATAGCACGTTATTTGATTAATAGTGTTGGTGCCAATGGGTATTTAGAATACGATAATATAAAAATACATGCAGAATTTGATATTTCTGATGAAATGATAAATGAAGTTATTCTTTATTTGCAAGAATTTGAACCGGTAGGCGTATGTGCAAGAGATATAAAAGAATGTTTATTGATTCAGTTATATAGAAAAGACGATGAAAATAAAATGGCAAGAGTAATTGTAAATGATTATCTTGATGAATTGTCTAATAATAATTTAAAGAAAATATCTGATGAATTGGAATTATCGGTTTTAAAAGTTCAAGAAATTGTAGATTATATTAAAACATTAGAGCCTAAACCTGGAAGGATTTTTAATAATTTTAATGCAAAATATATTGAGCCTGATGTTGTGGTAGAAAAGGTTGATGGAGAATATAAGATTACAATTTCAAATTATACTGCCCCAAGATTATTTTTAAGTAGTTTTTATAGGAAAATAGTTAAGGATAGTAAAACGAAAGAAAATGAAAAAGAATATATAAAAAAACATATGCAAAAGGCAATTTTTTTAATAAAAAGCATTGAACAAAGAAGAGATACTATTTATCGTGTTGTTGAAGAAATTATTAAAAGGCAATATAATTTTTTTGAACAAGGTGCATTACACTTAAAAATGCTTAATATGAAAGAGGTAGCAGATAGTGTTGAGGTTCATGAATCTACTGTTAGTAGAACTGCAAATGGCAAATATCTTCAGTGTTCTCATGGATTATTTGAACTTAAGTATTTCTTTCAACCGGGGATACAAACAGAAAATGGTGGTATTTCTGCTGAAAGTATAAAATTAATAATAAAGAGAATAGTTGATGAAGAAGATAGGAAAAGTCCAGTTAGTGATCAAAAAATAACTGAAGACCTTTTAGAATATGGAGTATCGTGTTCAAGAAGAACTATTACAAAATATAGAAGAACAATAGGAATTGAATCATCAAGAAAGAGAAAAAGATATTAAAAATAACTTGATATATTTACAAATTATGGTATTCTATAAAAGTAGTAAATATATTTTTTGATTGAAACGGGACAAATTTCGCAGTGTGGTAAAAAAAGTCCAAGAGGTGTAAATATGGAATCAGAAATTTTTAAAACTTCAGATTACTTAAAAGTGTTATTTCAATTATCTCCAGAATTTCAGGAGAATTTTATTGAACGTTATGAGATTCTAAAAATTGTAAATATGACACAACCTATTGGGAGAAGAATGCTTTCGACTAAAACTAATATTTCAGAAAGAATTATTCGTAAAGAAACAGATATATTAAAGCAAAATAAATTATTAGAATCAACTTTAAAGGGTATGATAATAACTAATGAGGGCAAAAAAGTTCTTTTAACTATTGATAAGTTATATTTTATGTTTAAAGGACTTGATAAAACAGAAGAATTGCTTGCAACTTATCTTGGGATAAAAAAAGTAATAATTGCACCATTAAATTCAAATGATGAAAAAGTAGTTCTTAATTCTATTGGTGAATATGCGTCGAAATATTTATTGGAAGTAATAAATGATAAATCAATTGTTGGAATTACAGGTGGCTCTTCAGTTAAAAATATGATTGAACAATTAAATGTTAGTAGTAAAAAATATAAAAATATTGTTGTTGTTCCTACTAGAGGGAGTTTAGGAGATAAAGCCGAAATTCAAGCAAATACATTAGTTGAAATGTTAGCTAATAAATTATCTTGTAAGTACAAATTATTATTTACTCCAGATAAATTGTCTGAAGAAACAATAAAAGAGCTTCAAAATGAGCCTGAGATAAAAGAAACAATTGCTTTAATTAATAGTGTTAACACTTTAGTTTTTGGTATAGGTCAGGCAAATGTGATGGCTAGAAGAAGATGTTTATGTTGTGAAGAATCAAAAATGATTGAAAAAAAGAAAGCTGTTGCTGAAGCTTTTGGATATTATTATAATTTTGAAGGCAAAGTTGTGCATGAAATCAATACTATTGGTGTTGATTTACATAAATTTAAACAAATTAAGAATTTGATTGCGGTAGCTGGTGGTATTGAGAAAGTTGAAGCTATATTGGCAGTAACGAAGTTAGATTCAAAACTAGTATTAGTGACTGATGAGACTGTTGCTAATGAAATTTTAAAGAGATTTGAGGAGGAAAAAAGATGTCTAAAGTAGCAATTAATGGGTTTGGTAGAATTGGAAGAAGTTTTTTAAGATTGGTTTCATCTAGAAAAGAGTTAGGTTTAGAAATTGTGTCAATTAATGATTTAACAAGTGTTGAAAATTTAGCTTATTTATTAAAATATGATTCAGTTCAAGGTAGATTTCCTGGAACTGTTGAGGTTAAAGATGGAAATTTAGTTGTTGATGGAAAAGTAATTAAAGTTACTTCTATTAAGAATCCTGTTGAATTACCTTGGAAAGAGAATAATATTGATTTAGTTATTGAATCTACTGGTGTATTTAGAAAACGTGAACAAGTTGCTATGCATTTAGAAGCTGGAGCAAAAAAAGTAATTTTGACTGTTCCTGCTAAAGACAAATTAGATAACACAATTGTTTTAGGTGTTAATGATAATGAATTAAAAGATACAGACTTAATTGTATCTAATGCTTCTTGTACTACAAACTGTTTTGCACCAGTTTGTAAAGTTATTGATGAAGCATTTGGAATTGAAAAAGGTTTAATGACTACAATTCATGGTTATACTACTGATCAAGCGGTATTAGATAGTCCTCATTCAAATATGAGAAGAGGTAGAACTTCTGCTGAAAATATTATTCCTACTACTACAGGAGCTGCAATTGCAACTACTAAAGTATTACCTAATTTAGAAGGAAAAATTGATGGAATGGCAATGAGAGTCCCAGTACCATGTGGTTCTTGTGTTGACGTTGTATTTACTTTGTCTAAAGATGTAACTGTTGAAGAAGTAAATGCTGCTCTTAAAACTGCTGCTGAGGGAAGTTTAAAAGGGATTTTAGGCTATACTGAAGATGAGATTGTTTCAACTGATATTTTAGGGATTAGCGAATCATCATTAATTGATGCAGTATCTACTAAAGTAATTAATGGAAATATGGTTAAAGTTATTTCTTGGTATGATAATGAATTAAGTTATACTAATAGAGTTGTAGATTTAGCTTTAAAATTAGTTTAATAGTATTACAATAGCCCTGTGAAAACAGGGCTATAATAATTTGATAGTTATTTGGAGGTTAAAATGCTAAATAAAAAAACAATTGAGGATATTAACGTATCTAATAAGAAAGTGTTAGTTCGATGTGATTTTAATGTTCCATTAAATGATAAATTTGAAATTACAGATGAAAGTAGAATTGAAGGAGCTCTTCCTACAATAAAATATTTATTAAAAAATAATGCAAAAGTTATTTTATGTTCTCATTTAGGTAGACCAAAAGGTGAACCTAAAAAAGAATTTAGTTTATTACCAGTTGCTAAGAGATTAGACGAAATTTTAGATGTAAAAGTTGTATTTGCTGCTGATGATGAAGTTATTGGAAAAAATGCAAAAGAAGTAATAAATAATATGAAAAATTCAGAAATTGTTTTATTAGAAAACACACGTTATAGAAAAGAAGAAAAGAAAAATGAAGAAAATTTTTCTAAAGAATTAGCGTCATTAGCAGATGTTTATGTAAATGATGCATTTGGTACTGCTCATAGAGCTCACGCATCTACTGAAGGTGTTACGAAATTTATTGATGAATCAGTATCAGGATATCTTATTCAAAAGGAAATTAAATTTTTAGGTGGTGCTGTTGAAACACCGGAAAGACCTTTTGTTGCTATATTAGGTGGAGCAAAAGTGTCTGATAAAATTGCTGTTATAGAAAATTTATTAGAAAAAGTAGATTCAATATTAATTGGTGGCGGTATGGCTTATACATTTCTTAAAGCTCAAGGTTATACGATTGGGACTTCTCTATTAGAAGATGATAGATTAGAATATGCATTAAAAATGATTGATGCTGCAAAAGAAAAGAATGTTAAATTAATTTTACCTATTGATCATATTGTAGGAGAAAATTTTTCTAATGATACTGAAGCTATTGTAACTGATAATGAAAATATTAAAGATGGATTTATGGGCTTAGATATTGGGCCTAAAACTGCTGAGTTATTCAAAGATGAAATTAAAAATGCAAAAACAGTTATTTGGAATGGGCCTATGGGTGTATTTGAATTTGATAAGTTTGCAAAGGGTACGATAGCAGTTGCAAGTGAATTGGCTAAATCTGAAGCAATAACAATTATTGGTGGAGGAGATAGTGCAACAGCTGTAAATACTTTGGGATTTGGAGATAAAATGTCTCATATTTCTACTGGTGGGGGAGCATCGCTTGTATTTTTAGAAGGAAAAGATTTGCCAGGAATTATGGCTTTAGATAATAAATAATAAATTTGGAGGTTTAAAATGAGAAAACCATTTATAGCTGGAAATTGGAAAATGAATATGACTATTAAAGAAGGTATTGATTATATTAGCGAATTGAAAGATTTAGTTAAAGATGCTAATGTTGAAGTAGGCATTTGTCCACCAGCAACAATGTTAAAAGATTTAGTAGAAGCTGCAAAGGGAACAAATATTAAAATAGGTGCTCAAAATATGCATTATGCAGATAACGGAGCGTTTACTGGTGAAATTGCACCTTCAATGTTAAAAGAGTTAAATGTTGATTATGTAATAATTGGTCATTCTGAGAGAAGAATGTATTATAATGAAACTAATGAAACTGTAAATAAAAAAGTTCTTAAAGCAATTGAAGTAGAAATTGATCCAATTCTTTGTGTTGGAGAGTCTTTAGAATTAAGAGAAAGAGGAGAAATGAAACCTTTTGTTAAGGAGCAGATTATTAAAGCTTTTGAAAATGTAAATGCTTCTGATGTATCAAAAGTTGTTGTAGCTTATGAACCAATTTGGGCTATTGGAACTGGTAAAACAGCTACTTCTGATCAAGCAAATGAAATGACAGGATTTGTTAGAGAAACTATTACTACTTTATATGATCAAACAATTGCTGCTACTGTAAGAATTCAATATGGTGGAAGTGTTAAGCCTGCAAATGTATCTGAAATTATGTCAAAATCTGATATTGATGGTGCATTAGTTGGAGGAGCAAGTTTAGTAGCTGATACATTTTCTAAAGTAGTAAATTTTTAAGGGAGTGATTATATGTCTAAATCAGTAGCATTAATTATACTAGATGGCTGGGGAGTTAGTAATTCAAAAGAACATAATGCGATAAAAACAGCAAATACTCCTAATTTTGATAAGTATTATGAAAAATATTCAAGTACTACAATTAAAGCGAGTGGGTTAGATGTTGGTTTGCCAGACGGACAAATGGGTAATTCAGAAGTAGGGCATTTAAACATTGGTGCTGGTAGAGTAGTTTATCAGTATTTAACAAAGATTACTAAAGAAATTAATGATGGCACTTTTTATGAAAATGAATCGTTATTAAAGGCATGTAAAAATGCAAAAGATAATAATTCAAGTCTTCATCTTATGGGGTTATTATCTGATGGTGGTGTTCATAGTCATATTAATCATATTAAAGGGTTAATTAGAATGGCTAAAAAGAACGATGTTAAAAAACTTTATTTACATGCTTTTTTAGACGGAAGAGATACACCGCCAAAAAGTGCTTGTAAATATGTTGAAGAAATAGAAAAAGAAATGAAGGAAGTCGGTGTTGGTGAAATTGCAACAATTGGCGGAAGATATTATGTAATGGATAGAGATAATCGCTGGGATAGAGTTGAAATAGCTTATAATCAATTGTTTAATGGCGAAGGTGAGAAAGCTAATAGCGCAATTGAAGCTATAGAGAATTCATATGAGAAGGATGAAGTTGATGAGTTTGTAAAACCTACTGTTATTGTAAAAAATGATGAACCTATTGCAACTATTAAAGAAAATGATTCAATAGTTTTCTTTAATTTTAGACCGGATAGAGCTAGACAAATAACTAGAGCGATTGTGAATAAAGATTTTAAAGAATTTGATAGAAAGTATATTAAAACTGATTTTGTTTGTATGACAACATATGATGCAACTTTTGAAAATGTTGATATTGCTTATAAGCCAAATGAAATAGTAAATACAATAGGAGAATATTTAAGTAAAAATGGTAAAAAGCAGTTGCGTATTGCTGAAACTGAAAAATATGCTCATATTACATTTTTCTTTAATGGTGGAGTAGAAGCACCTAATGAAAATGAAGATAGAGTACTTGTAAGTTCACCTAATGTAGCAACATATGATATGAAGCCTGAAATGTCTGCATATGAAGTAACAGATGCATTAGTTAAACAAATTGATTTAGAAAAACATGATTTTATAGTTCTTAATTTTGCTAATACGGATATGGTAGGGCATACTGGGGATTTTAATGCTGCTGTTAGAGCTGTTGAAGCAGTTGATGAATGTTTAGGAAGAATTGTTGAAAAATTATTATCAAAAGATGGTAAAGTAATAATTACTGCTGATCATGGAAATGCTGAAGTAATGGAAGATAAAGAAGGTAATCCAATGACTGCACATACTACTAATGTTGTGCCTTGTATAGTTATTGATGGACCTGTTAAATTAAGAGAAGATGGTAAACTTTGTGATTTAGCGCCGACGTTACTTGAATTAATGGAGATGGATAAACCTGTAGAAATGACAGGTATAAGTTTGATAAAAAAAGAGGAGGAATAAAATGTCTTATATTTTAGATGTATATGCAAGAGAAATTTTAGATTCAAGAGGTAATCCAACGGTAGAAGTTGAAGTAACTTTAGAAAGTGGAACTATGTCAAGAGCTGCTGTACCATCAGGAGCTTCTACAGGAGCTTTTGAAGCTGTAGAATTAAGAGATGGAGATAAAACAAGATTTATGGGTAAAGGTGTTTTAGACGCTGTTAATCATGTAAATGAAATTATTGCTCCTGAAGTAATTGGTATGGATTCATATGATCAAGTTAGAATTGATAAGAAAATGATTGAACTTGATGGAACACCAAATAAAGGAAGATTAGGAGCAAATGCAATATTAGGTGTTTCTATGGCTGTTGCAAAAGCTGCAGCTTTAGATACAGGGCTTCCATTATATCAATATTTAGGTGGTGTAAATGCTAAAACTTTACCTGTACCTATGATGAATATTTTAAATGGTGGAGAGCATGCTGATAATAATGTAGATATCCAAGAATGGATGGTTATGCCATTAGGTGCTAAATCATTTAGAGAAGCATTAAGAATGGGTGCAGAAATTTATCATAACCTTAAAGTAGTTCTTCAAGCAAAAGGATTAGCTACAGGTGTAGGTGATGAAGGTGGATTTGCTCCTAACTTGGGAAGTAATGAAGAAGCTTTACAAGTTATAGTAGAAGCAATTAAAGCTGCTGGATATACTCCGGGAGAAGATGTGTTTATTGCAATAGATGCTGCTGCTAGTGAAATGTATGATGATGAAAAAGGAAAATATATCTTAAAAGGAGAAGGTCTTGAAATGACTTCTGCTCAGTTTATTGAATATTATGCTGATTTAGTAGAAAGATATCCAATAATTTCAATTGAAGATGGCTTAGATGAAGAAGATTGGGCTGGTTGGAAATTAATGGTAGAAAAATTAGGTAATAAAATTCAAATTGTTGGTGATGATATATTTGTTACTAATACTGAAAGATTATCAAGAGGAATTGAAGAAGGTTCTGCAAATTCAATTCTTATTAAATTAAATCAAATTGGAACAATTACTGAAACATTAGATGCTATTGAAATGGCTAAAAGAGCAGGATATACTGCTGTAATTTCACATAGATCTGGTGAAACAGCAGATTCAATGATTGCTGACTTAGTTGTTGGAGTAAATGCTGGTCAAATTAAGACAGGTGCTCCTGCTAGAGTTGATAGAATTGAAAAATATAACCAATTAATGAGAATAGAAGAAGAGTTAGCTGAAGCTTCTCAATATCTTGGAAAAGATGTTTTTTATAATCTTTAAAAAAATAGTCAATAACCCCCACCTAAAATGCTAACCGCATTTTTGAGGAAGGGGCTTGTAACAAGGAAAGCTCATAGCTCTATGTAGGCACTGTAAACAGTTTCGTGAGGTAGAAACAGTCAACCTAGATTATGACTCGTAAGGGCAAGCTACAATGCCCCAGGGCACCCTCTCTTGCTACGCAATTCACCTTGTAACATTGTCGAAGGGTAACTACCAGTTTAGTATTAACTAGGAACAGTTTAATTTTAACTGTTATAAAAAATACAATTTTAATATAAAAAAAGAAAGGAGTTTTACTAGTGAGAGTATTTGTAAAAAATAAAAATAATAAAAATTTAATGCCTTGTCGTCCTAGTAAAGCTCGTAAATTACTAAAACAAGACAAAGCAGAGATTATAGGATATAAACCTTTT
>JAYEHA010000243.1:0-2602 GCA_034659335.1 Bacillota bacterium | reverse complement strand
TGAAAATATAGAGATTAAAGATGCATGGAATTTAGTTTCTGATTATTTTAAAGAGTATTATATAAAAGAATTTTTTGGGGCATCAGAAAAAGGGATAAAAGAAAATATTACGGCGATAAAAAAGTTTTATAAATATTTATTGTCTATCGATTTAATCTTAAAGAAAGATTATAACGCTCTTTTAAGAATTATTAAATTAAATAAAGATGATTGGATTTATGCACTTAAAGAGTATGATCATCAACCGTTTGAAGACGCGTATCAAAATTTATTAGAAATGATGGAAGATGAGGAGGTAGATGAGGAATTCCAAGATGAAATTAATAATGAACAAAATATGTCAAAAATCTTATACGAAGAAGCAAATGTTTTTCTTAAAGAAAAACCATGGGAATATCTTGAGTCTGCTGATTTATTTGTGCTAAAATTTGAGGATGTTGATAAAATATTTACATGTTCTGTTATGAGGGAATTGGGTGATGCTACAGGGCTTATTGTATATGATGATGTTGATGGATTAGATGGTTATTTTAGAATTCTTAGTAATGAATTGGATTATGATGAAGAAATTAAAGACTTTTTAATTGGAATGAGTATGTCTTTTCAGAATCGAAAAGATATTGATGAAATTAGCTATATGAGAATCATGGATTCAGGTGTTAAGTTTAGAGGGAAGAAACAATGGCCAGAATTTATAGTATATGAGCCTGGTTTCCTTCCGGAACCATTCTTTATTGAAAATCTAGAAATTTTTGTAAGAATTCTTAAAGTAGTTAATAAATTTGTTCTTTACTTAAAAGATGATAAAGTTGAAAAAGGATTGCTAGAAGCTGGAAAATGTTATTTGTTAAATGTAGATAAAGATGGGAAATATAAAAGTGAAAAATATGAGATTGAAGAAATCTTTAATACATTTCATAAAGACGTTGATATTAGAATCTCATATAATGAAATGGATATAAGACGTATAAAGAAAAATTGTAAAAAAAGTGCTTCTGTTTGGGAAATGGATTCCTTTTATAGCGCTCATTATATTGAAGAAGAAATAGAATATTATCCAGTTTTTTTTATAATAGTGGATAGAGAAAGCGGAATGATTGTTGGACAACACGTTTTGAGACCGCTTGAAGAAGATGTTGAAATACAACAATACTTAATTAATTTATTTATTAATCATAAATCATATCCGAGAAAAGTAATTCTTAAATCAGAAAAAACTTGGTTTTATATAGAAGGCCTTTTTAAATCACTTGAAATTGAAATTGAATTTGAACGTGAATTAAGATTTATGCCAGATATAAAAAAAGAATTATCTAAAAGATAGTTGTGAATATAGTGAAGCGAGGTAAAATTGATTACTAAATTTAAGAACTTATCACCAACATTAAAAATATATTTTATAATTTTACCTTTTTCTGCATTAGGGTTAGGATTAAGTAATGGAGTAATATCTAATTATTTTAAAGAAGCATATAATGTTACTGCATATCAAAGAGGGTTAATAGAGTTTCCAAGAGAATTGCCTGGAGTATTGACATTGTTTTTAATTGCTGCTTTGTCATCGTTTTCTGATATTAGGATAGCATTGATTGCGCAAGCTTTGGGTGTAATTGGAATAATAACATTAGGATTATTTACACCTACATTTAGCATAATGCTAGTATTTATATTTATTAATTCATTAGGAATGCATATGAGTATGCCTCTTAGAGATAGTATAGGATTAGATATTGTAGATAATAAAAATCTGGGTAAGGTAATGGGAGAATATAAAGGCGTCTTTACTGGGTTTTCAATGATATCAAGTCTTATAGTTTTTATAGGATTTAGATATGAAATTTTTAGTTTTACTACAAAAATCAAATGGATATTTATTTTATCCGGATTAATTCTGTTAATAGTTTTTGTTTTGTATATTGTGCTTGAGAAGACAATGAGTCATAAAATAAAATCAAATAAAAAAATAAAATTTGTTTTTAGAAAAGAATATAAATATTTTTATGTTTTGACAACTATGTTTGGAGTTCAAAAACAAATAATGATAGTTTATGGACCTTGGGTACTTATTGAAATATTAAATAAAAGAGCTGATACACTTGCAATATTAGGAATTCTTGGTTCATTAGTTGGAATCTTTTTCATCCCTGCATTAGGACGATGGATTGGTGAATTCGGAATAAAAAAGATTCTTTATTTTGATGCATTATCATTTATTTTAGTATATTTAATATATGGGATATTAGTTACAGGTTTTGTAACAAATATGATTCCTTTGGCGGGTATACCTGTTTTAATTGCGTATTTATTATTTATATTTGATAAAATGTCTAATCAAATGGGGATGGTTAGAACGCTTTATTTAAAATCAATATTAGTAGAAAATGAAGATATGACGCCAACATTATCGTTAGGTCTTAGTTTAGATCATGTGGTGTCAATTATATGTGCGTATTTAGGTGGACTAGTATGGATTAAATTTGGGCCACAGTATATTTTTTTCGGTAGCAATTATGTCGCTTATTAATTTATATATAGCTATGAAAGTTAAAGTGGTAGAAAATTAATTTTTAAATAGTAAATAAATGTAAAAATATATTTAAAT
>JAYEHA010000242.1:0-12769 GCA_034659335.1 Bacillota bacterium | reverse complement strand
AAAACAATTCATATTTTCATTTAAGTACTCTTCCATTAAACCAAATATATTATACTCTTGATTATTATGAGTTTTTTCTTTATTATTATGATACTCATAAAAAATGAGGTGATAGTCAAATAATGAATTGTTATTTTCAAGCCACCTTTTAGCCTCTTCATAATCTTCTATTGTTGCTTTTTCCCCATAAATCAATGAATCAATTTCATTAAAATCGTAGCATGCCTTTAATAAACATTTAATTAACGAATTAATTTTTAAAGAGTCAATTAATTCAAGTGTCAATTCGTTATTAACTAAAATATCAATAAACTCTTTATAGTGATTAAATAATGTACTTATATTCTTTTCTCTTAGTTGGGTTCCAATTATGTAAAATTCTTTTTCAACTACAGGCTGATCCAGATTAAGTTTCAGCATAAATTCAAGTACGCTCCTTGATTCAAAAAATAATTTTCTGTTTTTATCAGAATAATTTGCAAGAAAAATCGGTATGAAATCTTCATAAAATTCTTCTAATAATATTTTTGATACTACAAATTCAAATTTTTCCATTAAACCCTCTCCTGTATTTCAAATTTATTTGTGATCTAAATGATTTTTTCATTAAAGCACAAAAAGATCCGTTTTTAGATTATTAGAAATGTTTTTAGTTTCAAAATTTCCAAAATAGATTTCTGTAGTGGAACCTTTTTTGATAATTCACTTGATTATTTCTAACTGCTCTAATACTCTTAAATATACTAATTTCTTTTTATTTTTCCTACCCAACAAGCCCCCCAAAAGAACTCTTAGTGCGTCATAGGTTCTTCAAGTCTCCATACTATACTCATAGGCTTAGAGCCCTGGTGACTTACATAATTTACTTTCCCCAGGAAGTAATAAGGTTGAGTATAAGAATTTTCATTCTTATATTCTCTAACAAACAATAAAATTTTATTATCTGTTTTTTTTGTGATTAATATACTTTTTATCTTTAATATATGCAACGCCTTCTCTTCTTGATGTCTTTTTTTGAAAGTATAATCTCCAAGTCCGGCAAGTAACTCATCTCTTGAATACTGTGAATTAACCTTAAGAGATAATTAAGTTTCTATATTCTTATTAATTGATTGATCACAGAATCCTATTGCACTATAAACAATTTCTTTAATACTTTTATTTGAGTTCGTAGATAATTCAGATCCTTCATCCTTTTTAGTATATATTCCTTCATTATTCTCATCCCTCAAATTAGTATACCTAATAAATAATTAAAATCGCACAAAATTTATTCAAGCCTATCAATTCAATTTATACCGCTAAATTTACAGATATCTTAAAGAGCATTGCCGTTAACATTTTGATGTCTTCTAAAGTCATTTTGAATCTCAGAAATATCATGTTATGCGTGGTTTTAAATTGTTATTCCTCACTTATCTCTTTTTCAAGTTGTATAACTTCTCGTTCTCTCTGAATTTCCTTAATGAACTCTTCTTCCCGGTAATTGTCAATATATTTCGACGCAAAAATTTACATCTAACCAATATCTTAATGCTTCAATGCTCCAACTTTTAAATCAATCAGAACAAAACATTTTAAAATATAATTATAAAAAACTAAATCAATAAAGTAATCCTGGTCGCCAACATGAAATCTTTTCTGCCTTCCAACAAATGAAAAGCCTCTCCCTAACTCTAATAAGAACTATTGAAGATGATTTATCAATTGTTTCTCTAGGTCCTTTTCATACAACTTTTCAAATTTGTTAATTCCAAGAAACTCTAATATATACGGATCCTTAATAACTTCTTGTAAATTTAAATCTGCGTTAGACGAAAGCATATTATCTATAACAGATTCTTTATCTTTACTTGCAAGTAAACGTTCAAAATAAAAACTATTTATTTGTCTACTTAGTTCACGTACACTCCAACCAGACTTAATACACTCTTCTACATAAAATTCGCGTGCTTGTGAGTTTTTAATTTTCAAAAGTGCTCTATAATGAGACCAGCTCAATTCGTGACACAGTGTGTCACGGTTCTTATAAATTAAATAAAACTTACGCATTCTTCTCAAATTAGTTTTATCAAATCCAGCTCCATAATCCTTTGTTAGTTTAGTTGATAATTCTTCAAGTAACGACGTTCCATACTCAGCCGAATCTTTGCCACCTTGGAACTTAACAATCAAACGTCCAATATTCCAATACGCTTCTACCATATTACTATTAACAGCTTTTACAGCTTTTTTTCTTGATCAATTAAGAATGTTTTTAATATCATCATATAAATTATTATTCATTAAATCAGTCACAATTACCTCCAAGTTTTGGTATTATTTCCTATATTCTATTATAACATTTTATATCGATAGAAATATCATAATTCATAACTTACGTATAGCGTTTTTGGTGTCTTCCGCTGTGCGCAGCATGGCGGAAACATCATGTTATGTGAAGTCTATAGGCAAGCTAATAAAAACCTCTTATAAACTTCAATATCAAAAATCTATTTCAATTTATTCGATTTTTGTGATGAAATTGAGATTATGTTTTTACTAATAATATAAATACTTAATAAAAAGGAAATAATCACTAGAACATACACTATATATAAAACTACTGATTTGTCAGGTTTTCCTATTATCGAATAACCAGTCATTTGCACATCACTTCCAAATTTACTTATCAATAACTTTTCGGCTGAATCTATCACATAAGGTTCTAATAAAGCCAATTTGATTCTTAAATCTCCATTAGTATTCTCAATCTTTATATTCTTAGAATTGATATTAGTACTTTTGCTTACACTCGCTTTTACTTCGTCAATTTTTACATTATTAGTTACTTTCAAACTAATAATGGTTCCACCATTTCGAGATATATCACTTAATAGTATCCCTCTGTTAGTGACAACAAAACTAAATGTAAAAATTATTAAAATAATACCTAGAATCATATTTCTTTTCTCTTTACTCATAAGCAAACCACCTTTTACTCATAATTCTGTCTTAATATTTGATTTTACCATTTTCTATGTATCTATTATTATAGTATCATTACACTTCGCCTTCGTATAATATGATTTTATTTTAAAATATAAACCTTACGTAATGCTTAAAAAATTATTTGACTATCCGGTAATTCCAGATAGTTCAAATATCTCTTATTTTTTTAATTTTTTTATAAATCTCCTACTAGTTTCTCATCAAGTACTTTTCCGTCTCTCATGATTTATCATTAAAACTCCAAGCAAGTCAGAGAAATCCATTGAATGGTTTAGATAAATTAATTGTATCCTATCCAAAATTATTCTATTAATCTAGAATCATACTTAAATTAATAAATCCTGTTATATTACCCAACAACACTTCCGCTTGAACTCTTAGTCTTAAGAGCCTGCGTCATAGGTTCCTCAAGTCTCCATACTATACTCATAGGCTTAGAACCCTGGTGACTCACATAATTTACTTTACCCAAGAAATAATAAGGTTGAGTATAAGAATTTTCATTCTTATATTCTCTAACAAATAATAAAATTTTATTATCTATTTTTTTGTGATTAATATACCTTTTACCAGTATTACTTGTATCAGGTGTTTTACTCTGTGATTGCCAATGAAAATTATAGCTATCAATAGCGTAATCCTCATACATAGTTGTTGGAGAAAAATCCTTTTCACTTTTATGAAGAGTAACTAATAATACATCAGTCTTCTTATCTTTTATATATACAACACCTTCTCTTCTTGATGGTTTTTTGTTGAAAGTATAATCACCAAGCCCTGCAAGTAATTCATCTCTTGAATACTGTGAATTAACCTTAAGAGGAAAATTAAGTTCTTTAGTTATATCCTTTTCAATAAAATCAATTTTCTCTTTCTTATATTCAAGAATTTCAATTAATTCTTTATACATAACTTTATTTAATTTAATTCTATCAATAATATCTTGATAATTATTAAATTTGAGTTTCATTGGAGAATCTTGAAATAAAGTATAATGAAGCATTAAAATCATTTTTTCTTCTAGTTTATTATATTTTTTGTTTTTATTGTTTTTGTTGTTTTTATTTTTGTTTTTATTTTTAAATATACTTAATAAAGCATTAATCCAACTAACAGAATCAATATGAACTAATCTTTTTAATCCACTTGAAAGTAATTTCTCATCAGGATCATTAAAATCTTCTTTTATATTTACATCTACACATAACCTGCTAAAAGTAGAAAATTTGTAGATATCAAAAATATCTAAATGATAAAAATCTAAGAAGTTTTTTAAGTTTAATCCTTTTTTACTATCTAATTTAAATTGAATTAGCTTCTTTTTTATATTTCTTTTATTTGGAATAGCTGATTTTATATTTTCTATAATTCTTTCTTGAGCTACTTTTTCAAGGTTAATATAACAACCTTTTGGGACATTAGGGAATTGATTTTCAATCTCTTTTTTTGTTGAATTATGAGTCTTTCCAATTAATCCTCTTATTTTTTCTTCAAAATTATATTTCATATGGGCTTGACCAATAAAATCAAGAACAGTTAAACACTCTTTATTGTCAGATAATCTTAAACCTCTTCCTAATTGTTGAAGAAATATTGTTAAACTTTCAGTAGGCCTTAAAAACAAAACTGTATTTATATCAGGTATATCTACACCTTCATTATATAAATCTACAACAAAAATAAACTTAATCTCTCCATTATTTAATCTATGTTTTGCATTATTTCTTAATTCCTTTGATGAATCTGAATCTAAGTTAATCGATGGTATATTTGATCTATTAAACATCTTTGCCATAAACTCTGCGTGTTTCTTACTCACACAGAAACCTAATCCTTTTATTTCATCAAATGATCCAATATATTTTTCTAAAGCTTTAATTATTAAATCTATTCTTTGTTCATTTTTAGTATAAATATTTGTAAGTTCAGATGTATTATATCCACCACGTTCCCATTTAAGATGACTTAAATCAATATCATCGGTTACACCAAAATAATGAAAAGGACTTAATAATTTTCTATTAATAGCTTCTCCTAATCTTATTTCAGCTGAAGCTTTATTATTAAAGTACTTAAATATATCATCTTGATCCATTCTTTCTGGTGTAGCAGTTAAACCTAGTAAAATCTCTGGTTTAAAATGATCTAATAACTTTTGATAACTACTAGCTGCTACATGATGTGTTTCGTCAATAACTATATAATCAAAATGTTTTTTATCTAATTCATCCCATAATTTCTTTGAGTTTAAACTTTGAATTGAAACAAATAAATGATCAAATTGAGTAGGTTTATGCCTTCCTACCCATAAGTCACCAAAGTTTGCCTCCTTTAAAACTCCTCTAAAAGTTTCAATACTTTGTATTAATATTTCTTTTCTATGTGCAATAAACAGTAATTTATTATCTTTATTATTATAAATCTTTTTATAATCAAAAGCAGATACGACTGTCTTTCCAGTTCCAGTAGCAGCAATAATTAAATTCCTATAGTTATTATGTACTTTTCTTTCAGCATCTAGTTTATCTAGTATCTCTCTTTGATATGAATATGGTCTAATATCAAAAAGATATTTAATATCTTCAGATTTATATTTTGAAGCTGATAAAGCTTCTTTTAATTTATCTTTATCTTTCTTATAATCAAAGCTTTCAAACTCACTATCATTCCAGTATGCTTCAAAAGTTGCATTAAACTTTTCAAATATATGCTTAGAAGTTTGTTCTGAAACTTTAACATTCCATTCAAGCCCACTTGAAATTGCAGCTCTTGATAAATTAGATGATCCTATGTATGCAGTTGAATAGCCTGTATTTCTTTTAAAATAATATGATTTAGCGTGTAATCTTGTTCTTTTATTATCATAAGATATTTTTACCTCTGTATTATGTAATTTTGAAAGAAATTCAATAGCTTTTAATTCAGTAGCACCCATATATGATGTCGTAATAACTCTTAACTTATTTGTTTTACTAAACTCTGTTAATTCATTCATAATAAGTCTAAGTCCACTCCATCTAATAAATGATACTAAAATATCTATAGTATCTGAACTTTTAATTTCCTTTTTTAATTCACTTCCTAAAGAAGGCTCATTTGGTGCACCCGTAAATAGACTAGTTTCTGATATTGAAGTAACTGGTCTTATAATTTTCTTATTTATTTTTTCATTTATTTTATCAACTACGCTTAAAAGTATTTCTGCTTCTTTATTAATTAAAAGATCTTTTAATTCATCATCTACAGATTCAGCTAAATTATTAATAATATTGTTACATACTTTAATTTGACTTGAAATACTATCTGAACCACTTATCTGTGATAAAGCTATTTTCATTACTTTTTCAATATATCTGCTTAGAATTTCACTGCTTTCTGCTTTATCAACTGATTCTTTATCGTAACTTAATTCATTTTTAATTAGAGATAATTTAGTTTCTATATTATTATTTATTAATTGATCATAGAGTCCTTTTTGCATATCTTCTCCAATCTAGTTTAATTTTTACTGTATATTATCTTTAATATCTATTCTATATTTTTAATAATGCCAACTACAATACCATTAATAACTAAATCGTCTTCCTCAACATTAATTTCTTTTATATTTTTATTTTCAGGCATCAATACTATTTTTTCTTTTCTTATAGTATATCTTTTAATTGTTGCATCATTTCCAACAACAGCAATCACTATATCATTATCATTTGCATAATTTTGTTTTTTAACTACAACATAATCATTAGGATTTATATTAATATCAATCATACTTGTTCCTTTGACTTCTAGCATAAAATATTCTTTATTATTTTCTAATAAAGATAATGGTACATTAATTTGTTTTTTTATTTCACTATTAACTGGTTCAAGTTTACCTGCTGCAATATCACCATAAGACATAACACTAATTACTTTTTTATTTTTTATTTCTTCTTCAGTAAGCATATGTCTTTTCATAGTTTCTATTTCTTGAAAATATGGTTGTTTCTTAACAACATCAATATACTTAGAAAAATACTTTCTTAAATTATCATCACATATATAAATAAAGGTTCCATATATCCCTCTTGTTAAAAGAGTTTTATAAATGTTTACTATAAATGTTCTCATTCCTTCTTCAGTTTTAGAACTATCTTTAGCACTTACATCTTTATACTTTCCATCTATATATTGTATTTTTCCATCTATCATTGCTAGTTCAGGACCAATTATTACACCAGCAAAATTCAAATCATAACCTTGTACAGTATGAATGCAACCAATTTCATTAATTGCATCTTCTGAATTAATCCAATCCTTACTTGTACTATTCCATCTGTATTGATAACCTTTGATATCTATATCAAATTTTGATTTATCATTTTTTGATATCCATTTCCATGCATATCCAGCAATATTTCTAGATAAACCATATTTTTTATCTTTTTTCTTTATTGCATTAACCATATCTTGAACATCTTCAAAAACTTTTAATTCATACTGAGTAAATGATTCACTTATTTTTACATTGTTATTTAATATATTTTCAATATATTTTGTATATTCTTTCCCAGCTTTTACTCTGAATTGAGAATTAAGTGAATACATATTTGCATCTATACCTTTAAACCTATCTAACGTAATATCTGTAGGCTTTACACTTTGATTTTTATCATAAAGTAAAACTACATGTTTCGATTGTTTAAATAACCAATCTAATTGATTCCCACTTTCTTTTTTAAATCCAAGTTTTTTATTTACTTTATCAAAAGCACCATAATTGCTTAAGTTCTTCCTTCTTGCAAGCCTATGAGCTTCATCTACAATTAATAGGTCAAATTCTTCTTTTGCAACGTCATAAGGACCAATTACCATATTTGCTTTTAATCCTTTGATACTTTTAAATACTTGCTTTATAGTATTTCTTAAAGAAACCATTGGTACAACTAATTTAATATTTTTTAATTTATTTTCTTCACTTGAAAGTAAATATTTTACTAAATAAACGGCTAAAATGGTCTTTCCTGATCCTGGTTCACCTTTAATAATATGATTAGATTTTTCTTCTTTTTTAATAATATTTTCTATTGATTCAACAATATCAACTTGTTCATCAGTTAATACTTTAAAAGGTGATAATTTAAATAAATCACTGTTTTCAATATCTATAATTTTGTTATTTGCAAATTTCATTGAAAGTAATTCATTCCATATTAATTCAAATTTTTCACTATATTTTTCTCTTTCATAATAATTATGATCTCTTAAGCCTCTATTGCCATTTTGAAGTTTATACTTTCCGTCACCTGCAATATACTCAATTAATTTTGATTCTATATCAAGCGCAGCCGATTTATTAAATTCATCGTCAGATATTATATGAATTAAATCTAATTTTTTTCTTTTAGAATTTTCTAAATGATCTTTTGTTCTTCTAACAACACTTGTTGTTTCTCCTACGTAAGCTTCTTTCTTACCATGCAAAATATATACAACAGGCCAGTTTTTTCCATATTTATATTCTTTAATATCTTCAAGTGCTGATTCATTAAATTCTGTTTTATATATTCTCGACATTAGGATCATCTACTCTCGTATATTTCCCACTATTACCTTTCACTTTATTAATTGGGAAACGTTTCATATTTTTATTTAATTTGGATCTTACTATTTCAAATATATCTTCATCAAGTGCTTCGGATAATAAAATTGAATATATAAGTATATCAGCTAACTCATCTTTAACTTCTTCTTTATTATATTCGTCTCCCCATTGAAAGTGTTCTAATAATTCACCACTTTCTATAGCAATAGATTTTGATAAATTCTCAGGAGTATGAAATTGTTTCCAATCTCTATCATTTCTAAATTTTAAAATTTCTTTTATTATTTTTTCCATTTCACCCATACTTATTTACTCCAATCAAATTCTTAATATTCACTGCAATTTAATCATTGTTTCTAAATAAATTTTCTCATTCATATACTTATCACAGTATAATTATAACATAATTATAGCGTACTTTTCTATAGTAATTATATTTTTTAAGGCGTTCATTTTTCCTTACATTTCTTTTACAATATAACTCTTTAATTTTCTGTATACTGTCTCTCAATGCTCGGTAATTGTCAAGAAACTCAGCGTTATTGTAGATTTATAATTTATAAAAACACCAAACTCAGATTATGCATAAAAATACCCTATTTGAGTACACTTTTTTTCAAAGTATACTCAAATAAGGTATAATACATGCAATACCTTTAGGTATTTAGTTTCCTCTATAGTTAATTTTTTTACAAAAATAAGCGAAAAGCCCACTACTTCAGTGGTGGGATGGATAGCGAAGAATTGCAGAGATCTTAAAATATCCTTAAAGATATATAATTAATTGTAAATTTTAGTTACATTTTTTTATTGCCTAGAAAAGTACATTAACAACAAAAAATATTCGATTAATTCGTTGATAAACAAACTTTAGTTCTTTAGAATGTATATAAGGCGAGTTTAATGAAACTAACATTAGATGGAGTAACTTTTAATGTACTGCGAGAAATTGAGGAGTAAAATATGTCAAAATCAAGTTTTGTTTTAACACTTAAATTAAATGCTGAAAAATATCAAAAAGATATTTTAAACAAACGACTTGATATTGGCAGACAAATTTATAATGCTTGCTTAATGAGCTTTATAAAAGATATAGGAATATGCTGCAAAGTAAAATTTATCAAAAAACATTAAAAATGGATAAATCAACAAAAAGAACTGAAAACTTTAGAAAAATTATAAAAAAATTGGCTTAAATGAATATTCGCTTCATGATTTTGTAAAACCAATACAAAAACATTTTAAAGAAAATATTGATAGTTTTACTATTCAAAAGATAGCGACACGTTGCTTTAAAGCTTTTGAAAAGAAATTATATAACCCTAAGGTTAAGGTGAAATTTAAAAAATATGATAGTGCATCATTTAATTCTTTAGAAGGTAAAAGTAATGGAACAGGCATTAAATATCGAAATCAAAAACTTAAATGGAACAACTTAGATATTCCAATTATTATAAAAAAGAAGGATGATTATGCTAAAGAAGCCTTAGAAAATAATATAAAAATTTGTCGAATTTTGAAAAAAACTATTAGAGGTGTAGATAAATATTATATTCAATTAATTTTAGAAGGTGTACCGCCAAAAAAAGAAAGAACAACTAAAATGGATTTATTAGAAAAAGAAAAACGTATTTTATTAAGAAAACTTAACAGGCAAAGACGTGCCAATAATCCGGATAATTTTAATGCTAACGCACAATTAAAAAAGGCGTAAAACTTAAATGGAATAATTCAAACAAATATATTCAAACAAAAAATAAATTAAAAGAAATTCAAGAAAACAAAAAGTTCTAAGAAAACAATCTCATGATATTATAGCTAATTATATTATTAGTTTAGGAAATGTTGTATATGTAGAAACTATGAATTTTAAAGGACTTCAAAGAAGATCTAAAAAGACAACAATTAATAAGAAAACTGGTAAAATTAACAAAAAGAAAAGATTTGGTAAATCACTAGCCAATAAAGCACTAGCAAAATTAATAGAAATTATTAATAGAAAATTAACTTATCAAGAAAAAGAGATGCACAAAATAAATACTTGGACAGTTAAAGCTAGTCAATATAATCATATTGATGATACTTATAAAAAGAAAAAACTTAATGAAAGATGGAATATACTAAATGATAAAAAAATACAAAGAGATTTATATTCAGCATTTTTAATTATGAATGTAACTGAAGATTTAAAATTAATTGATAGAGATTTATGTAATAAACATTATGAAAAATTTTTAGAAAATCATAATAAAGAAATTAATAGAATAAAAACCAGCAAGTTAAAAACACTTGATAGTATGGGTATATAAATTAAAATTTGGTTTTGAAACGAGCCATATACTAACATTAAAGTAATTCGTTGGAATAAGCTTAGTTAGTGAAAATCTTAAAGAAATTAATCAGTCTTAATATGTTGTAGCAATCCTTGAGGTTGTGAGAGTATTTTGGAAGTTAGTGTATTTAAGAACCCCACTACTTCAGTGGTGAGAGTTTCAGTCAAGTAAAAAGTCAATAATATTTTTAACTTTAATACCAGAATAATCAGTAAAAATATTTTTATCCATTGTTAATACATATTTTGGATAATTGTCATCTATTTTTTTAAGTGATTTCAGCTCTCTTTTTCTTGTTTCTTCATTCATAATTGTAGCAGATACTTGATAATAGATTTTTTCGTTTGTTTTAGTAGCAACAAAGTCGACTTCTAATGGACCAATTTTACCAATAGTGACCTTATATCCACGGTTTAAAAGTTCAAGATAAACTATATTTTCAAGGACATGTCCATAGTCTGTATCTCTAAGACCGGTGAGTTTATTACGAATACCAATATCCACAATATAATATTTTTCAAGGGTTTTAAGAAACTTTTTTCCTTTTAAATCATACCTATTGGCTTTATATATTATAAACGCTTTTTCAAGCATTCGGAGATAATTGTCAATGGTATCACTTGTAGTTTTTCTTCCGCTACTTGTTAGATAATCGCTAATTTTTTTAGTTGAGACAATGTTTCCAATATTTGCAGCAATAAATTTTAAAATACTTTCTAATAAAGCAGCATCACGAATATTGTTTCTTTCAATGACATCTTTAATAAGTACAGAAGTATAAATTTTCCTGTACATCTTCACATATACACGATTGAAAATCTGCTTCAGTCTCCACCATTCTCCCTTGCTCAAACTCATTACAAATCCCATAAAATCAACTCCTTTCTTGATTTTTATCCAACAAAAAACACGACTAGATTCTTTTTCTCTAATCGTGTTCATTATTTTTATTGTTGTTTTTATTCATTTTGTTGCTTTTGCAGTAGCAAAAATAACCTTCCTCGAAACACTTCTAATTTTTGAAATCAAGGATTCATTTTCAAGTATTATTGTATTCTTATTTACTATTTGGTGCTATTAATATTTTTTCTATAGGATATGTATACCGATTATACCCTTGTTCCATTTCACTTAACGCAACTTCATATTCACTATTTAACTCTAATATCGTAGTGGATTTCTTTGGATAATATACACCTTGTTGATAAATAACTAATACTTTAATAGTTTTCCCGCCATCTGATATTTCCCCTGTTATCCATTCAGTATAATTATTATCGTATAAATTAACAATTTTTTGAATATCAACACTTTCATCCTCATCAATGGGGAATATTTCATTTGCTGGTGCACCTGCACTAACCCTACTAGCATTTTCTATAGATAGCTCTGATACAATTCTATTAAAATTATGTTCTGTAAATCCAGTTGTAGGTAGTAGCCATAAAAAAAGTACTATAAGAATAAGAGATATCACATTTAAGACTATGAAAAAAAGTGCTTTCTTTTCTTTCTTCCTAACTAAAACAGTCAAAACAATTGCTATCGTAAGTACTCCAATAATAGAACTTGTTACTAGAAAAGTTGGAGTGGTTTGTAATTCAAAACCATTAATTTCTAATATTTTAAACCAGAGTAAATATAAAATGCTCAGTATAATGAATAATAATAACGATAAAATTCTTACAATACCATAAACACTTTTTTTATCCATAAACTGCCTCCATTCTATACTAATACACTCTCAGAACAAACCAAGAGTTTAAACTTCAACATCTTTATTTTTTCATTTATTCTAATCCTCCACCATTTTATTATGGTGGTTTTTATTTTTTTGCATCTTTATTCATTTAACCTTTCA